>DATLHO010000170.1:0-27434 GCA_035539855.1 Kapaibacterium sp. (SeqCode)
ATCGATCCACACGCTCCTCGATCGCGTCTCCGAAATCGTCGACGGCCGACGCTCGATCGTCGTGACCGACGATCGTCTGGCCGCCGAGTACGGCGAGCTTCTCAGCGACGCGCGCCACCGGCTCGGTCCGCTTTTCAGCGTGGATGCCGGAGAGCGCGCGAAGTCGTTCTCATCGGTCGAGGCGCTCGTGCGCGCCTTCGCGGCGGCAGGGCTGACACGCGACGACGTCGTGATCGGATTCGGCGGCGGAGTGATCACCGACCTGGCCGGCTTCGCGGCGTCGGTCTACATGCGCGGCATCGATTGCATTTACGTCCCGACGACGCTGCTCGCCCAGGTCGACGCGGCGATCGGCGGCAAGACCGCAATCGACGCCGCGGGCGTGCGCAATCTCGTCGGCACTGTGCGCCAGCCCCGCCACGTGCTCGCGTGCTCCGCGCTGCTTCGATCGCTCCCGGCACGCGAGCTCATGTCGGGATTCGTCGAGTCGGTGAAGATGGGCATCGCCAACAGCGCCGAGCTGGACGCGATCTGCCGGCGCGCCTCCGAAGCGATCCTCGAGGGAGAGATCCCCGACAACATCGACGAGGTCGTCGAACACAGCGCGCGAACGAAGCTCGCGGTGGTCGAGCGCGACGCGTATGACACGAGCGTGCGCCTGTCGCTGAACTTCGGCCACACGTTCGGGCACGCGCTCGAGGCGGTCGAGCCCGATTGCCACGCGCACGGCGAGGCCGTCGCGTTCGGCATCGCGTGCGCGTCACTCACGGCGCTCGAGCTCGCCATTTGCGATGCCGAGCGGCATGCGCAGATCCTCGCACGCGTGCTTCCCTTCGCATCGCCCGTCGGTCGCGATCACGACGTCGCGGCCATCGTCGCGGCGATGTTCACCGACAAGAAGCGCACGGCGAGCGCGCTTCGACTCGTGCTTCCTGCCGGCGACGACGGAGTGACGATCCACGAGACATCCGATCGGCAGATGCTCGCGCGCGCCATTGCCGGGGCGCTCGAGCTGCTTCCCTAACCGACGCGACGACCATGCGCATCACGATCATCAACGGACCGAACCTCAACCTGCTCGGCGTGCGCGAGCCCTACGTCTACGGCACCGACACGCTCGACGACATCGCGCGCAAGGTCGGTGAGGCCGTCTCGGGACTCGACGTCGAGCTCGAGTACTTCCAGTCCAATTCCGAGGGCGCGATCATCGACGAGCTCCACGCGGCGCGCTACCAGCGCGGCGCCGATGCGGTCGTCATCAACCCGGGCGCGTACACGCACTACTCGATCGCGATCCGCGACGCCGTCGCCGCCATCGCGATCCCGGTCGTCGAGGTGCATCTGTCGAACACGCACGCGCGCGAGGAGTTCCGCAAGACCTCGGTGATCGCTCCGGTGTGCCGCGGACGCATCGAAGGACTCGGATGGATCGGCTATGTGCTTGCCGTGCGGGCGCTGGTCGACGGTCGTCCGGAGGCTGGCTGATGGCGAACACGTTCGGAACGCTCTTCCGGCTGACGACGTTCGGGGAATCGCACGGACCGGCGATCGGCGCGGTCGTCGACGGCTGTCCCGCGGGCGTGCCGTTCGACATGGAGATGCTTCGGAGTGATCTATCGCGGCGCAGGCCAGGCCAGGCGAACACGACCGCGCGTGTCGAGTCCGACGAGCCCGAAGTGCTCAGCGGCGTCTTCGAAGGACGAACCACCGGCGCGCCGATCGGCGTGCTCGTGCGCAACTCCAATCAGCGCTCGAAGGACTACGAGCCGCTGCGCGAGCTCTACCGCCCATCGCATGCCGACTACACGTACGACGCGAAGTACGGGCACCGCGATCATCGCGGCGGCGGACGCGCATCGGCGCGCGAGACACTCGCCCGCGTCGTCGGCGGCGCGATTGCGCGCATGTACCTCGCGACGCAGACGAGCGTGCGGGTGACCGCGGCGGTGACGGCGCTTGGAGAGATCTCGACGGAGAGAACGATCGAGGCGATGGACAGCGAGCGTGTGTGGGCCTCGGACATCCGCGCCGACGACCCGGCGAGTGAGGCGAGGATGCGCGAGCACCTGGCGGCAATGAAGATGACGGGCGATTCGACGGGCGGCGTGGTGTCTGTGCGGGTCGATGGAATGCCCGCGGGGATCGGCGAGCCGATCTACGACAAGTTGAGCGCACGACTGGCGGGGGCGATGATGTCGATCAACGGTTCGACCGGCTTCGAGATCGGTGCAGGCTTCGAAGCGGCCCGGCGCACCGGCTCGACGAACAACGATCCGTTCGTCGTCGAGGATGAAGTCGTGCGGACGCTGACGAACAACTCGGGAGGCATCCAGGGCGGAATCTCGAACGGCATGCCCGTCATCTTCCGCGTCGCGTTCAAGCCTCCGTCATCGATCGCGCAGTCGCAGCAGCACGCCACGCGCGAGAAGACCGTCGTCGATCATCTGATCGAGGGACGGCACGACCCGTCGATCGTCATCCGGGCGGTGCCGGTCGTCGAGGCAATGACGATGCTGGTGCTCGCCGATCTCTGGAGAATGAAAGGCTGACCGTCGCTCAGCGGGCGGTGAGCGACGCTCCGGCGCGCAGCATGCGCTGCTCAGCGCGCGGCGATCAGCGCCTCGGCGATCTGCACGGCGTTGGTCGCCGCCCCCTTGCGGACGTTGTCCGCCACCACCCACATGTTCAGTGTGTTTGCCTGCGACGCGTCCTTGCGGATTCTGCCGACGAAGACCTCGTCGCGACCGCCCGCGTCGAGAACAGTAGGGTAGAGGTCGCCCGCGGGATCGTCCATCACGACGACACCGGGCGTACGCTCGAGGATCCTGCGCGCGCGGGCCGGCGTCGCGGCGCGCTCGAACTCGGCGTTGACCGATTCGCCGTGGGCCACCTCGGTCGGGATCCGCACACACGTCATCGTCGCCGCCAGCTTCGGCATTTCGAGAATCTTGCGCGTCTCGTTGATCATCTTCAGCTCCTCCTCGGTGTAGTCGTCGCCGTCACCGAAGGAGTGGAAGATCGTGTTGAACGCCGCCGGCCGCGGGAACTTCGGATGCTCGACCTGCCTGCCACGGACCTCCGCGCGGAGCTGATCGAGTCCGGCCTGTCCGGCGCCGGAGATCGCCTGATATGTCGACACCACGAGTCGCCGAAGACCGAACGCGTCGTGCAGCGGCTTGAGCGCGACGACGAGCTGGATCGTCGAGCAGTTCGGGTTGGCGATGATGCCCTTGTGCTTCGCGAGGGTGTGAGGATTGACCTCCGGCACGACCAGCGGAACGCTCCGGTCCATACGCCACGCGCTCGAGTTGTCGATCGCAACCGCGCCGGCAGCCGCGGCGATCGGACAGTACTCGCGGCTGACCGAGCCGCCGGCGCTGAAGAGCGCGAAGTCGATCCCGTCGAACGACGACGGCGTCAGCTCCTCGACCGTGATCGATCGCCCGCGGAACTTCACGCGCGAGCCCGCGGAGCGCGCCGATGCGAGCAGCCGCAGACTCCCCACCGGCACATTCCTCTCCTCGAGAACCCTGACCATGGTGCGCCCCACGAGACCCGTGGCGCCGACGACCGCAAATGCGAAGGACATTGAACAGCGATGAACGATTGAATGATCGTGAGCAACCGGACCGCGGATACGTGAAGTCAGCTACCGCGCGAAGCCGTCAGCGACCGGACGAATGATCCACCCCGGCCCGGTTCCGAGCGGCGCGAGGAACACGGTGTAGGCCGTACCGCCGCGCAGCGTAGCGGACGCCGTCGCGACAACCGTCCCCGACTCGTCGACTACCTCGAGCGTGACGGGTCCGGCGGCGGCGTCGAATGCCATCTCCTTCGTCGGAGCCGTGCCGTAGGACTGCAGTCCGCTCTCGGCCGCCGCGACCCGCAGTCGAAGCCGGGACTCGGTGAGCGATCCGAACCCTCCGTGGAAGAAGCGCAGTCGTGCCATCGAGCCGCTCGGAGCGATCACGTCGTCGTTGAGCTCGGCGGTGCGAACCTGGAAATTGGTGTCGCGTCCGAACACGACTACGGTGTACCGCTGATTGATGGCCGTGGTGAGCGTGTCCTCACGACTGATCGGAACCTGGTCTTCGTTGTCGACTCGTGGCCTGGAAACGCGCTCGACGCGATAGCGCCAGACGGGCTTCGTTGCCGACTGGAGGAAGTACCCCATCGGCCTTACCTCTGGATAAATCAGCGACGGAACGCGCTTGACCGAATCCTGGCCCGGATAGAAGCGACGGAACCCGTCGTTCTGGCCGGGGAATTTCTTTTCGAAATCGGCGTCGTAGAAACTGAGATCGAGCGTGGAGTCCTTTGGAAGCTGAACAAGATTGATCAGCCGGATGCCGACGAGACTCAGCCTAAACGGAAGGTTGCCGTAGAGGCCGGTTACCGGATCGCGCGTGCTCTCGACGAACGCCGCAAACGACAGCATCGGATCGGAGCCGCTCGGAAGCACGTACCCGGAAATGACGAGCGTCAACGTCGTCTTGCCGAGAAGCAGCATGAGGCCGTCCGGAAAGCTCATGAGCGTGTCCTGCGTGCCGCTGCGGGTCACGGTCAGCCCCGGTCGTTCCATATCCACGGCGCCACGCGTCGAATACGCGCTGGCCGATCCGTAGGCAACGCCGACCGCAACGGGGTCGTCCGGCGACGTCGTCATGCGGAGGTCGAGCGGCGGCGCATCGGGCGCGAGGTTGACGACGCGAATTCTGAAGTTGTCGACCGCGGCCGGTGGCTCGACGGTGTCACGCGTGACGAGGATGCGGTAGTCGCCGTCGCGGCCGTGCAGGTAGGCGGTGTAGAAGGCGCCCTCGACCATCGCGAGGGAGCCGGTGCTCAGCATCCGACCTCCGCCCAGAAACCCGATCGAGTGCCACGCGGTGTCAGCGGGGTAGTACTTGGCCTCGTTGATGCCCGAACGAAAGTCGAGATACGGCAGCGGCCCCAGGAACGGCTTGCCGTCGATCACCGCGCCCGCCACCGGCGCGTCGGCCGCGGCATGGACGATCCTCAGATACGCGGGGTGTTTGATCGTCGTGTCGACGTGAAACGTCGGCACGAACGGATCCTCGGGCGTGCACGCGCCGAGCGCCGCGGCGAGCGCGACGGCGACCAGGAGGAAGAGGCTTCGGACCATGTTGATGCTACCGTTCGTTGGGTTCGGTGCGCGAACTCACGTCGGAGAATACGCAACGCGCGGCAGATGCGAAAGGACGAGGGCGGAGGCGACCTGCGCCTCCGCCCTCGTTGCTCATGCGTGTCGAGCGATCGGTCGTCGAGCGATCACTTCAGTCGCTTGTTGTCGCGGCCGCCGCCGTTGCGGCTCGGCGCGGTGCTCGACGGCGACGACTTGGAGCCGCCGCCCGTCTTCTGCTGCATCTCGGCGATCTTCTGCGCCTCCTCGAGCTTCGAGCTCAGCCATCCCTTCTTCTTCGTCGACGCCTCGCGCTTGAGGTCCTCGAGCGTGATCGTGCTCTTGGCGTACTTCGTCATGTACACCTGCTGTCCGATCGACAGGAGGTTGAACGTGAGGTAGTAGAGGTTCAATCCCGACGGCAGATGGTTGAACATCAGCGTCAGCATGACGGGCATGATGTAGATCATCGCCTTCTGCTTCGGGTCGGTGATCATCATCTTCTGCTGAATGAACAGCGTGATGCCCATCAGCAGCGCGAGTCCGCTGATGAAGTTGCCGAGCAGCGGGAGCGAAAAGGGAAGATGGATGACCGCGTCGGGGATCGACAGGTCATGGATCCAGAGCATGAAGCTCTCCTGGCGGATGTCGATCGCCGAGCTCAGCGTCGCCCACAGCGCGTAGAGGATCGGAAGCTGAAGCACCAGCGGCAGACAGCCGCCGACGGGATTGATCCCGTACTCGCGGTAGACCTTCATCGTCTCCATCTGCTGCTGCTGCGGGTCGTCCTTCAGACGCTCGCGGATCTCGGCGATCTTCGGCTGCAGCAACTGCATCTTGCGCGAGGACTTGATCTGCGGCACCGACAGCGGCCACAGCAGCAGGCGGATCACGATCGAGAACACGATGATGACCACGCCGAAGTTCGAGATGAAGCTGTGCAGGAACTGGAAGAAGGGGAGCATGAAGTACTCCCCAATCGGCCGCACGATCAGGTCGAAGCCCATGTCGATCATCCCGCTGAGTCCCAGGTCGCCGACGACGTCGTGCTCCAGCGGACCGACGAAGAGCGTGAACTGCTGCGTCGACGAGGCGTCGCGTACCGGGACCTGCATCGCGATGTCGTAGGACTCGACGAAGCCGCCCGAGTCGGCCGATGCGTTGGTGCCATCGATGACGACCGACGCGTTGGCGATCGCGGTCTTCGGCAGCAGCGCCGCGCCGAAGTACTTGCTCGTCAGGCCGACCCAAGTGATCGTGCCACGCGTCGTGTCGTGGACGGGCTCGCCGAGCGAGCTGGCGTCGATGGTCTTGAGATCCTCGGTGCTGTTGACGAAGGCGCGGGACTTCGACGACTCGTCGACGGAGTTGTGCTCCTGGTACTTCAGTCCCTGCTCCCACAGGATGCGGTACGAGCCGCCGCCGATCTCCGAGGCCATGTCGCGCATCGCGACGCCGAAGTCGATGCCGTAGGAGTTGCCGCGGAAGACGAAGCGCTTCTCGATGACGCCGCCGGCGGAGGCGTCCGTCGACGCCGTGCCCGGCGCGGTCGTGTCGGCGGCCGTTCCGCCGGTCGTATCCGCGGTCGAATCGCTCGCGGCAGCGGCGCCGGCGAGTGCCAGGCGCGCGACGACGACGACCGAGTCGTTCTCGCCGAGCGTGAGATCCGTTGGAGCGTCGATCGTGTAGTTGAGCTCGCGGGTCGAGACGATCGCGCCGTCACGACCGGCGTACTCGATCCCGAGGACGCCGGGGAAGCCGGTCGAGTCGGAGATGAGCTGCACCGGCGCGCCGTACCACGTGTTGTACGTGCGCAGCTCGAAGCGGGCGAGCGTGCCACCGCGCGAGTTGATCGTCGCGCGATACAGCGGCGTCTCGATCGTGACGTAGCGATTGTCGCCGGCGGCCAGCGCGCGATACTTCGCCGGCAGCTCGCGCGTCGGCGCGGCGGGCGTCGGCGCGCTCGTCGTCGGTCCGGGCGTCGCGGCGGCCGCTGTCGTGTCGGGAGTCGTCGCGACCGGCGCCGGAGTCGGCGAGAAGAAGTACGACCACGCGAAGAACACGAGCGCGATGAGAACGAAGGCGAGGACTGTTCGTTTGTCCATGAGATTACGGCACGGGATCGAACCCGCCGGGATGGAACGGATGACACTTCAACAGACGGACGACGCCGAGCGCGATCCCTTTGATCACGCCATGGCGCTCGATCGCCTGCCGCGTGTACTCCGAGCATGTCGGGTGAAACCGGCAGCTGGGAGGGAGGAGCGGTGAGAGGAAGCGCTGGTAGGCGCGGATGGCCGCCACGAACGGAAGCCGTACGACGTACAGCGGTCCGCGTTTCGGCGGCTGCTCAGTTTGATCGCTCATCCTGTCGCGGACGCAAACGGTGGACGATCTTCCGGAGCGCCGACGCGAGGTCGACGCGGAGCTTCTCGAGCCGCTCGCGCGGCGCCTCCTCGCGCGTGCCGCTCCAGAGAACGACGAGATGCACTTCGATGTCCTCCGGCAGTCGCGCCTCGAACGCCGCGCGCTCGTGGCGATAGGCCTCGCGCAGCAGCCGCTTCAAGCGGTTGCGTCGCACGGCGTTGCCGCTGCCTCGACGAAGGACGAACCCGGCGACGAGCCGGCGATGCTCGGCCGGCATGACCCGGTACTTGACGATGAGTCTGCCGGAGCGCGTGCCGCTGCCATCCTTGAAGACGGCGTCGAAGGCGCCGCGCCCGCGCAGGATCGCGCTCCGGGGAAGCGTCGCGTCGCCAGCGACGCCCTCGGCTTCATCGTGTCGCGTTCGTTGCTCCTGCATTCGGATCGTCGCCTCCAAAAGCGTCGCGCCCGCGGCCGGGCGACACAGTGATCGTCATCCCGACAGTCATCGTGTGTCCTCCGGCCGCGGGCGTGAGCGTGCGGCGCGCGAGCGGGCTCGACATCGCGAGCAGGCTCGACTAACGGCTGTGGCGCGGCTCGTCGCTGACGGTGAGGCGATGGCGCCCCTTGGCACGGCGACGTGCGAGAACCTTGCGGCCGTTCTTGGTGGCCATGCGCGCGCGGAAGCCGTGCTTGTTACGGCGCTTGCGGCGGCTGGGCTGGAATGTGCGCTTCATGTTGCGTTACCCGTGGATGGGGAGTTAGCGTCGATCAATTCAAACGAGAACGACAAAGATACACTCTTCCGGCCGAAACTCTAGCGGCCCAATCGGGCAAAATTGGGGCTTTACAGAATATTTCGCGTGAAACTGTGGAACAGTTGCCTCGGCATTTTACCACGCCGTAACTTCATCGCGACCTCTCCACCAAAGCGCCAGCGGAAGCTCACCCGGCCCAGTCCAGCCCGACGCATCAACGGATGCATCGATGGATTTCCCGTCCGCCGACACGGCGGGACTGCCGCCGAAGAAGACCGTTCCAGCGCCCGCACTGCCGCCTGATTCGACGGCGCTCCGTTTCCCGCGGAGTTCGACGGAGAGGCGAACCGACCTCGACGCTTCCGACCGATGCAACAGTCTCACGTGGCCGAACAGGCTCTCGATTCATCCCCCGGCCTGAACCGCTCGGCCTTTCCGGGGATCGCTCCCATGGCCTCTTCCGACGACGATCTGCTCACGATGCCCGCACTCTCCGATACACTGCTCGATGCCGACGGCGCTTGGAGCGCCTGCCTGGCCGCGATTCGCGACAACGTCCCGCTGAGGGCATTCAAGACCTGGTTCGAGCCGACGCGCGCGGTTCGCCTCGACGGGGCGACGCTCACGATCCAGGTGCCGAGCCCGTTCTTCTACGAGTGGATCGAGGAGCACTTCCATTCGCTGGTGCGCAAGACGATCCTTGCGGTGCTCGGCGAGCAGGGCGAGCTCATCTACCAGGCCGGGACCGATCACGTCGCCGAGGTGCCGCAGTCGCGCACGGTGACGCTGCCGGCCAACCGCACGGTCGCGCCCGCACGCCGCGTCAACACGCCGCAGCCGGCGATCCACTCGCCGTTCGTGCCGACCGCCACGCAGCCGGTCGAGCACGCCCCGGCGCAGCTCAACCAGCGCTTTACCTTCGACAACTTCATCACCGGGGACTGCAACCAGCTCGCCTACGCCGCGGCCAAGGCCGTCGCCGACAATCCCGGCGGCACGCGGTTCAACCCGCTGGTGATCTACGGCGGCGTCGGACTCGGCAAGACCCACCTGGTGCAGGCCGTCGGCCACGCGATCCAGGATCGCGACCCGGGCAAGCCCGTCGTCTACATCAGCTCCGAGCGCTTCACCCTGGAGTTCGTCAACGCGATCCAGCACAACAAGTCGCAGGAGTTCATCAACTACTACCGCTCGATCGACGTGCTCATCGTCGACGACATCCAGTTCTTCGCCGACAAGGAGAAGACGCAGGACAACTTCTTCCACACCTTCAACGCGCTGCACCAGGCCGGCAAGCAGATCATCCTGACGAGCGACGTGCCGCCGAAGCAGCTCCGCGGCGTCGACGAGCGGCTGATCAGCCGCTTCCAGTGGGGACTGACCGCCGACATGCAGGCGCCGGATCTCGAGACGCGTATCGCGATCCTCCAGAAGATGAGCCACGACGAGGGCTACCATCTCCCAGGTGACGTGATCGACTACATCGCGCGCAACGTCACAAGCTCGGTCCGCGAGCTCGAGGGATGTCTGATCTCACTGCTGGCCGAGTGCTCGCTGCGCAACCTGTCGATGTCGCTCGACCTTGCGCGCGAAGTCGTCAGCGGCATCGCCTCGCCGGTCGAGACGGTCATCAACATCGAGCAGATCCAGCAGACCGTCAGCAAGCAGCTCGACGTGCCGCTGTCGCTGCTGACGGGCAAGACCCGCAAGCAGGAGATCGTCTTCGCGCGCCAGATCGCGATGTTCCTCATCCGCGAGCTCACGCCGACCTCGCTGAAGAACATCGGCAATCACTTCGGCGGTCGCGATCACACGACCGTCATGCACGCGATCTCGACGATCGAGTCGCTGCGCTCGCGCGACGAGCACACCCGGCGCACGCTCGCGACCGTCCGCCGCACGCTCGGCGTGCCGGATCGCGGCTGACGCGAGCACGCCCGCGCACGGCACCGCCGTGCAGCGCGATCGCGGGGCGCCTCGTCGACATCTCCGCAGAACAGAACGCCCCGTCTCGACGATCGAGACGGGGCGTTCCGCGTTCGGATGCGATCGCGACTAGCGCACGTACACCATCGTCCGCGTCTGCGACTCGCGGCCGCCGACGATGAGCGTGTAACGGTAGATGCCCGAGGCCAGCGACGCCGGCTCGAACGTCACACGGTGCGTTCCGGCCTCGAGTGCGCCGTCGACGACGGTAGCGACGAGCCGGCCGCTCGCGTCATGGACGACCAGGCGCGCGTGCGATGGCCGTTCGAGCGTGAAGCCGAGCTCGGTGCTGCCGCGGAACGGGTTCGGCGTGTTCTGCGACAGCGCGATGCCCGTCACGACCTCCGGCAGCGACGGCGCACTCGTCGTCTGCTCGAGGCCCTCGCAGGTCACCATCTTGTAGATGTTCCCGTTGTAGTCGCTGACCCACACGTTGCGGTCGGCCGGGTCGAGCTCGATGCCACGCGCGTTGATCTGGGCTCCCTGCGCCACCAGCGGCAGCGAGCAGGTCACGGTCTGATCCTCGATGCCCATCCGCTCGGCCGTTGCGCCGTTGAGCGAGCCGCCGGTGAAGTCGGTGATCACCTGGAAAAACTGCCCGTCGCTTCCGGCCGTCGCTCCGCGCGGACCGAGCGCGACCTTCTTCTCGCGGGTGACCGTGATCATCGTCTCGCCGCTCGCCGGATCTATGAGGTAGATGTTCTGATCACCATCTCGATCGGTCGCGAGCATGTACTGGAGCTCCGCCGATCCCGCGCCCATCCAGGCGAGACCGATCGGGTAGAGCGCCGGCGAATCCCAGCGATTGACCTGCGCGCCGGCGCGAGTCATCTCATAGAGGAAGCCGGTGCCCGTCGCCGAGGTCGAGCGGAGCTTGTGAACGTAGAGAGTGCCACGCTCGGGGTGGAACGCCAGATCGGTGAACAGGCTGTCGCCGGCCTGCAACTGGGTCTCGATGACCTCGACGGTCGACAGCGACACCGGATCGAGCTTGAGCATCCGGCGGCTGCTGAAATCGAGCGTGTAGAGATGCTCGCCGTCGTAGGCAAGGCCGTACGGCACGATCGGCTTCGACTGCTGCTGCAGAATGCCGCCGAGGCGAAGCGGCTCGATCGTGAACGAATGACTCGTCGCGCTGACCGATGGATCGGACGCGAGTGAGACGCGGATGCGCGCCCACATCGTCGGCTGCTGCGGCACGTTCCAGCGCATGAAGCTGCCGGCGACGTTCTGCGCGATGGGCGCCCAGGTCTGTCCGTCGTTCGTCGAGAGCTCGATGTTCACCGCGCCGCTGAATCCTGCCCAGCCGATCGTCTGCAGTGTGCTGATGACCATGACCTCGCCGCCATGCGGCGACGTGATCGACGGCGGAGCCACCGCCTCTTCCAGGTCGATCGCCCACATCGAACGGCCATAGGTCGCGATGCGCAGCTGCCGCGTGCTCGCGTGCACGGCCATGTCGAGCACCTCGGTGCGGGGCAGGCCATTCATGTAGCTCATCCACGACGCACCGCCGTCGACCGTGACGAAGACGCCGATATCCGTGCCGGCATACAGCACGTTGTCGTCATCCGGATGGATCGCCAGCGCGTTGACCGGGATGTCGGGCAGGTTGCTGCTGATGTCGACCCAGTTGACGCCGTGATTCGTCGTCTTGAAGATGTGGCCGCTCGAGAAGCCGCCCACCGCGACGTAGCACATCGCCTCGTCGCGCAGCGCGGGGGCGAAGTCTGAGATGTAGCGATTGGGGACTCCGCCGGTGAACGAATAGTCCGTCCACTGCGTGCCGCCATCGCGTGAGACCATCAGCGCGCCGCGGTTCGATCCGACGTAGATGATGTCGCGATTGACCGGCGAGACTGCGATTGCCGAGACGCTGCCGGAGACGATCGGTGAGATCGCCGTCCAGTTCTCGGCGCCATCGACCGTGGCGAAGACGCGATCGGTTCCCGTGTAGAGAATGCTCGAGTTCGTCGGGTCCATGGTGATCGGCGCGACCCACTGCGCGGAGCCGAAGATCCCCTCGACCATCGTGCGCGGCTGCGCGTTGGTGCGATCGAGCTTCCAGATGTCGCCGTACGGGTACTCGCCGTAGATGATGTTCGGATTCTGGTGATCGACCACGGCGTGGAAGCCGTCGCCGCCGGCGATCCGCTGCGAGCTCGTACTGCTCACCCAGTAGGTGCCGTTGTCCTGCGTGCCGCCGTAGTTCAGATCGGCGACGGTCTGGTCCAGGCCGAGACCGTAGAACTGCGTGATGGCAAGTCCATCGGAGATGTTCGTGTACGACTGGCCGCCGTTGTCGCTGCGGTACATGCCGCCGTCGTTGCCGTTGTAGATCACGTTCGGGTTCGTCGGATCGACCGCGAATGCGTGGTGGTCGACGTGCACGTTGCCGCCGATGCTCGACCAGCTCGATCCGCTGTTCGAGGTTCGGACCATCGTCACGCCGCCGGCGACGACGACGCCCGGATCGTCGGGCTTCACGATGAGCGTGTTGTTGTACCAGCCCTGCGACTGCGCGGCGTTGCCGAGGAAGTTGTTGCCGTTGGTGCGGCTGTCGAAGGCGATGCTCCAGGAGTCGCCGCCATTGTCGCTGCGATAGATGCGCGACAGGTGCTGCGCCGACGCGCCGGTGCCGATTACCTCGTAGGCGAGCGTGTAGAGGACGTTCGGTGTGCCGGCACAGACGGAGACCGTGAACCGCTGCTTCGACGCATTGTTGACGCCGAAGCCGTTGTTGACCTCCTGCCAGGTCTGGCCGAGGTCGTTCGAGCGGAACACTCCCTTGCTGAACGTGCCGACCCAGAGCTGGTCGGGATTGACCGGGTTCATCTGCAGGTTCGAGATCGACTCGCTCGAGACGCGGGTCCACGTCGCGCCGGCGTCGACCGAGCGGTAGATGCCCGCATTGTTCGTGTTCGCGCCGACGATGACGATGCTCGGATTGCGCGGATCGATCACGATGCCGCCGATGGCGCCGACATTGGTCAGCCCGATCGGCCTCCAGCTCGCGCCCGCATCGGTGCTCTTCATGAGACCGGCGCCGGGATAGGAGTCTCCGTTGGAGGGATTCGGATCACCGGTGCCGGCGTAGACGATGTCGGGATTGACCGGATCGACCGCGACCGCGCCGATCCAGATCGCGTTCTCGAAGTCCATGATCGGGCGCCACGTGTCGCCGCGATCGGTCGACTTCCAGACGCCGCCGCTGGCCGCGCCGACGTACACGGTCTTGCCGTCGCTCGGATGCGGCGCGATCGAGTTGATCCGGCCGCCGACGGCGGTCGGTCCGATCAGCCGCCACGCGTTGAGCGCCATCAATCCGCTCGCCTTCTCGGCGAACGTCGGGACGTTCGCGGTCGCCGCCGCGATCGCGTCGAGACGCGCGTCCTGCGGGATGCGACCGAACGGGTAGCTCCTGACGTGGTAGTAGTGCGCCCTGCGACCGCGGGGATTCTCGACGCGACCCTCGGTCGCGCCTTGCGCGGCTGCGATGCTGGGCATCGTGATCAGAACAACCAGCAGGAGCCGACGAAGTATCGAAGTCCGCATGGATACGACGGTTAAGGTGAAAGCTGTAGCGAGATGCCGATGACGAAAGCGTGGGGAAGGTGCCGCACGCGGCGGCAGGTGCGCCGGATCGACGACCGCGACGGCGTCGACGAAGGCGGCTCAACTAAAAGACGTCTGCAGGTGCCGCAGTGTCACCGACGGCGGGGTGGTCACCCTCGCCGGGTGAAACTGGCAAGGCGCATGAGAATCAGGTCCTGCGCCGTGTTGACGACGCCGGTTGGAACCGAATAATTGTTCGTGACGATCGAGAACGCAAGCCACTCTCCGTCGCGCGAGCGCATGTATCCGCTGATGGCGCGCACGCCGTTCATGTAGCCGGTCTTGGCGATCACGTTGTTCTCCGCCAAGGTTCCGTGCAGGCGTCGGGCGAGCGTCCCGTCGCGTCCTGCGACGGGCAGGCTCGCCATGTAGTCGCGGCCGATGCCCGAGCGGCGCGCCCAACGCAGGAAACTGGCGAGGTCGCGCGTGGAGATCATGTCCTGACGCGACAGACCGCTGCCGTCGAACAGCCGCAGACGATCGACGTCGATGCCGGTGCCGGCCAGCAGCGCGCGGACGACCTCGAGCCCCGCGTTCGTCGAGCCGACTCCGTGGATCTCGCGCCCGAGCTTCTTCAGAAGCATCTCCGCGGCCAGGTTGATGCTCTGCTTGTTCGTCGCGGCGACGATCTCACGCAGCGGAGGAGAGTGGTGCGCCGCAAGAGGCCGGAGCTTCGAATAGTCGTACGGCTCGGTCCGCTCGGCGGCGTCGAGCGCGACGCCCTCGACGTTGATGCCGGCGCGCACGAGCTCCTCCTGCACGAGCGTTCCGAAGAAGATGTTCGGGTCCTCGATGCTGATCGTCTCGGTGTACGGCGTGGAGCCGAGGGCGATGTTGCCGCCGACCTCGATGGTGAGATCGCCGCGGCCGCGTCGGATGTCGAGTGTGGAGGCCGAGTCCGGTCGCGACGTCACCGCAGAGACCTTCAGCGTGACGTACGCCGTGGCCGGGCTGATGTCGATGAGCACCGAGCGACCGGGCGCGCGACCCGGCGTGACGGTGACCGTGATGCTGTTGTCGAAGATCGCCGCGGCGCTGATCGGCGCGTTGTAGCCGAACGGCTCGTCGTCCCACGCCCAGCCCGGTCCGAACGGAACGTTGTCGAAGGCCGAGGCGTCGACGATGATATTGCGGACCACGCGGATGCCGAGCGAGTCGAGCACATGGGCCCAGCCGCGGATCATCTCCTGGGGATCGACGCCGAACGACGGGGAGATGCTCGGATCACCGCTGGTCCGCACGACGAGGTCACCGTGGAGCACGCCGCCGTCACCGACCGTCCCGTTGGCATAGAGCGTCGTGCCGAAGCGGTAGTCGCTGCCGAGGCGCTGCAGCGCCGTCGCGGTCGTCAGCAGTTTGATGTTCGAGGCGACCTGTCGGTTCTGCCGGTCGTTGCTGCCGTAGATGGTCTCGCCCGTCTCGCAGGAGACCACCGAGATGCCCCAGGTCGCGTCGCTGAAATTGCGGTCGGCGATGATCGCGTCGATGTCCTGCGAAAGCTGCGAGAGCGCCTGGCGCTCGGTCGTGCGCGTCGCGCCGCCGGAGCGCGCGGGCGACGGACCGGGGAGCCGCTCGGCCCTCGACGGCTGCGCGACGCTGCTGCCATAGGCGAGCATCGCGAGCACGAGAATCGGGACGAAGCGACGTCGGGACATCGGGTTTCGGTGCATGCGCCGCATGCGGGGTGTGTGCGTTCGGCGGGAAGCCGCTCCGTCGAAACGTTGCAGCATGTGAATCCGGGAAAAAGTACGCCGTCAAAGGGCGCCGGGCAAGGGGAGAGACCGGCCCGAAATGCCTGAGCGGGCATGGCGGCGCGACGGCCTCCGACGAGAAATCCTTAGCTTGCCGG
This sequence comes from Kapaibacterium sp. (SeqCode), assembly GCA_035539855.1. GTDB lineage: Bacteria > Bacteroidota > Ignavibacteria > OLB7 > OLB7 > DATLHO01. The sequence goes on from DATLHO010000170.1 coordinate 15,713, forward strand.
CTATGTTCGAACGTGTCATCACTCAGACCATCCAGCGCATCTCCTCGGACGTCCTTCGCGACCGCCAGTCGGTTCCGCTCATCGAGATCCTCGAGGACGAGAGGATTCCCTCGCGCTTCAAGCCGTTCTTCGCGACCGAAGTCCGCTGGTGGCTCTACAACGACGCGCTCGCGCGCAGCGCGAACAAGCGCTTCGACGTCGCGCATCCGGAGGTCGCCTCGCTGCTCGACTACCTCGAGCAGGTCATGTTCCGCCACGCGCGCTTCGAGCACGACGAGTTCGTCTCGACGCTCGACGGGGCGGTCAAGCTCACCTTCAACTACCTCTGCCGGCCCCAGACGACGCTCAAGTGGTACATCTTCCGCGGCCAGCCGGTCAAGCCGCTGAGCGAGGTGATGCTGCGCTTCGAGTCGTTCCTCGATTACGAGTACATCGGCAACGTCTTCGCCGAGTGGGTCGAGCGCAAGGTTCGTGAGCGCGCGACGTTCGAGGCGATCTCGGCGACCGAGTTCGAGCGGATCATCCGCCGCATCGACGACCAGATCCTGCTGAGCTGCACCGTCGACGAGCTGCTCGGACTGCTCGATCCCATCTTCGATTTCATCGGCGAGGGCGACGAGCGCAACGTGCCGCTCGACGCGCTGATCATCTTCTTCGACGACAAGAACATCGCACGCCTCGTCGATCACCTCGAGCGCTACCGCGAGTCCGACCCGCTCGTCTCGCGGGCGCGGTTCGTCGGCATCCTCGAGGAGCTGCTGACGAGCGCCGAGGAGAATCCCGAGGCCGACTTCTCGAGCGTCTACCAGAACGACGAGCTCGACGACATCGTCCAGCGCCACCTCGAGGCCGAGGGCAAGCTCGCCCCGAATCCACCGGCGCCCGATGTCGCGGCGCAGCCGATCGCCGTTGACTCGATCGCCGAGAACCCGATCGCCGACGAGCCGGTCGCTGCTGACTTCATCGCAGCGAATCCGATCGTCGATGAGCCGGTCGCCGCTGACTCGATCGCCGAAAACCCGATCGCCGACGAGTCGTTAGCCGACGCGCCGATCGTCGATGAGCCGACAGCCGATCACTCGATCGAAGAGAACCCGATCGCCGACGAGCCGATCGCCGAGGAGCTGATCGTCGATGAGTCCGCCGACGCCGACCTGCAGACCGACGCGCCGCCCCTGGAAGAGCAGACCATTGACGAGCTGATCGCCGCTGAGTCGATTGCCGAGGAGCGCTTTGCGGAGGAGGCCGACGCCAACGAAAAGGCGACCGGCTCGGGCTCGACGCCGTCGAGTAGTGGTGCGTCACGAGGCGCGATCCCGGACGAGGCGATCGCCGACGATCCCACGATCGACGAATCGGATTCGGACGACTGGTCTCTCGACGACGAGCCGTCCGAAGAGGTCGACGACGAGGACCTCATCATCGGCGATGACTTCGTCGCCGTGCGACTGCCCGCCGAGTCGACCGAAGACGCCGACGACATCCCCGACATCGAATTCGACGACGAGGACGATCCGTGGGATGTGAGCGAGCCCACACGTGACGAGGAGAAAGACGCCGCGCCGATCGGCGACGAGCCGACCGACGACAAGCCTTCGACCGACGAGCCGTTCGCAGAGCCGAGCGATTCGGTAGAGAACGAGCCCGACATCGTCGAGCACGCGAACGTCGGATGGAGCCCGTTGACCGACGCCGATCGCGTCGGCGAGCCGGCCTCGATCGACGACGTCGTGTCGACGCTCGAGGCGAGCGCCGCCGGCGTGGACGAGGTCGCCGCCAACGCCCCATCGGGCGCGCCCGCGCTGCAGCCGATCGGCCTCGATCCGATGCTCGAGCGCAAGGTGCTCAAGAAGGTCTTCAACCGCGATCGCGCCGCCTACGACGAGGCGATGGCGCGACTGTCGACCGCCGAAACGTGGCGGCAGGCTTCGCAGGTTCTCGATGAACTGTTCATCCGCTTCGACGTCGATCCGTATTCGCGTACCGCGCTGCGTTTTACCGACAGCATTTACACCCGGTACGTTCCGAAGAGCCACAACTAGCCCAGGCATCACGTGTTCATCGATACAGCAGAAATCACCGTCCGCGCCGGCCACGGCGGCAAGGGGTCGGCCAGCTTCCGGCGCGAGAAGTACGTACCGAAGGGTGGACCCAACGGCGGTGACGGAGGAGACGGAGGGGATGTGGTCGCGGTCGCCAGCTCGCAGCTCTCGACGCTCATGGACTTTCGCTACAAGCGGGAGTACGCGGCCGAGAACGGACAGAACGGCGCGGGCGGTCGCAAGAGCGGGCGCCGCGGCGAGACGGTCACGCTGAAGGTCCCGGTCGGCACGATCATTCGCGACGCCGACACCGGCGAGGTCATCGCCGATCTCGATAACGACGGTGAGAGCGCGATCATCGCGCGGCATGGCATCGGCGGCCGCGGCAACTGCCATTTCACGACCTCGACGAACCAGGCGCCGCGCTACGCCGAGCCCGGCCGTCCGGGTCAGGAGCGGAAGATCACGCTCGAGTTGAAGCTGCTCGCCGACGTCGGGCTCGTCGGGTTTCCGAACGCCGGCAAGTCGACGCTCATCTCGCGCATCTCGGCGGCGAAGCCGAAGATCGCCGACTACCCGTTCACGACGCTCGTGCCGAACCTCGGCATCGTCTACATCGGCACCGGACGCTCGTTCGTCGTCGCCGACATCCCGGGTCTGATCGAGGGCGCGAGCCAGGGCAAGGGCCTCGGACACCAGTTCCTGCGCCACGTCGAGCGCTCCGGCGTGCTCTGCTTCCTGCTCGACGGACTCGACGAGGATCCGGTGGCGACTTACGCGACCCTGCGCGGAGAGCTCGAGACGTACGAGCCGGAGATGCTCAAGAAGCGCCGGGTGATCTGCGTCACGAAGGCCGACGCGTTCGACGAGGATCGACGTCGCGAGCTCGCGGCGCTCCTCTTCGACGGCGTCTCGCCGCTGCTGATCTCCTCGGTCAGCGGCGAGGGCATCGACGAGCTCGTCAACCGGCTCGACATCGAGCTGCACGCCCTGCGCGACGCCTGAGCGCGCGATGAGCACCGCCCCTCTGCGATATCGGCTGATGACACAGCGGCTCGCGTGGACCGTTCTCGCGGGGCTCGCGATCCTCACGGCGCTGACGGCGCTGGCCTGTCTGATGGTCGGCACCGAGCTGACGTCGCCGGCCGAGCTCTGGCACGCGCTCGACGATTCGTTCGATCCCGCGCTGCGCACGATCATCCTCGATCTGCGGCTGCCGCGCATCGCGCTTGCGGCCGGCGTCGGCGCGGCGCTCGCATCCTGCGGCGTTCTCTTCCAGGCGATGCTCCGAAACCCCCTTGCCGAGCCCTACATCCTCGGGCTCTCCAACGGCTGCGCGGTCGGCGCGATCCTCGGGTACTTCCTCGGCATCGGCCAGCTCGGCGTGACGCTGCTGTCGTTCGGCGGCGGCGCGCTCGTCATCGTCACGGTCCTGGCGATCAGCCGCGGGAGCTTCGGCGTGCGCTCCGAGGCGATGCTGCTCAGCGGCGTGATGATCGACGCGGTGACCGCGGCAATGATCTTCCTGATGCTGCACTTCCTCGGCGACCAGGTCCGCTCGGCGGTGCAGTGGCTGCTCGGGGACCTGAGCAACACGCCGTCGTGGATCGTTCCCGCGTCCCTGTCGCTGCTCGGCGGGCTCTTCGTCGCGAGCCTCTTCAGCGGCCGCCTTCTCAACGCGCTCGCGCTCGGCGACGACGAGGCGGCGAGCCTCGGCCTCGACGTCGACCGCGTCAAGACGATCCTCTATCTCATCGCCTCGTTCATCGTCGGCGTGACGGTCTCGTTCTGCGGGACGATCGGCTTCATCGGCCTGGTCGTGCCGCACATCCTGCGCCGGATCGTCGGCGCCGACCACCGGCTGCTGCTGCCGGCGTCGGTGCTCGGCGGTGCGATCTTCCTCATGCTCTGCGACGCGCTCTCGCGCGCCGCCCTGCCGGCGATCCGATCGAGCGGGGGAGAGCTGCCGGTCGGCGCGATCACCGCGCTGGTCGGCGCACCGCTGTTCATCTACCTGCTACGCTCGAGAGCGCGAGGCTCCGTCGCCGGGTGAACGTTTTCGATGCGGGGGTGTATTGGTTCGTGCATCGCCGCAAAACGGCGATGGCCCCTCACGTTCTGCAGAGCAGTCGCGAAGGGCCATCGGAAAAAAGAAAGCCGGTCATGGGGACAGACCAGCCTTGAGCATCTGGCGCAATATCCAGGGGATGGTTATCGCTCAGCTCGCGACAAAGGTAGCACGGCCGGCCTCGCGATCCAAGAGCCGACGTGTGTATATTGGCGGCTTGACGACACTCAACGCAATCAACGACAGCAGAATCGAGTAATGGCAAAACCGACTTCGACCGTTTCGTCGACCCGCCCAGTGCGAAGGACGCCAGCGGGCGCGCGCCGCACGGCCGCGGCCCCCGCAAGCAACGTGCGGTGGGACATTCCGCTGAACACGACCAACCTGATTCTCCTCGGGCTCGGCATCGCCGTCATCGTCGTCGGATACCTGCTGATGAGCACGGGCATCGCCGACGATCCGCTGAAGAACCAGGGCGTCTGGGACAACGCCATGTCGGTGACGATCGCGCCCATCCTGCTCGGCATCGGGTACTGCGTCATCATTCCGTTCGCGCTGCTGTACCGCGGCGGCAAGGCCGAGAGCGTCGAGACGACCTCGACGACCGACGCAGCCTGACGACGCCCGCTCCAGAATTCAAACGCCGGATCCGACATGCTCGGATCCGGCGTTCTCGTTTTGCTGCTGGTCGATCGGTCAGGCGGTCGCGAAGAGCGCTCCCTTCTTGACGACGGCCGAGACCTGGTTGACGCCGTAGTGGTAGACGATTGCGGGATAATCCGGCACGTCGAAGACCGCCATGTCCGCCTGCTTGCCGACCTCGATCGATCCGAGTCGATCGCTCATTCCGAGCGCTGCCGCGCCGTTGAGCGTCGATGCGGTGATCGCCTCCTCGACGGTCATACGCATGCCCATGCACGCCAGCGCGAGGGTCATCTGCATGTTCTCGCACATGTTCGAGCCGGGATTGCAGTCGGTCGCGAGCGCGACGGCCATGCCCTCGCCGATCATGCGGCGCGCAGGAGCATAAGGGAGGTTCAGGAAGAATGCCGTGCCGGGCAGCAACGTCGCGACGACGCCCGATTCCCGCATGCGGGCGATCCCCTCGTCGGAGATCTGCAGCAGGTGGTCGGCCGAGATCGCCCCGACACGCGCCGCCATCTCCGCTCCGCCGAAGCTCGAGAGCTCGTCGGCGTGCACCTTGATCCGCAGTCCGTGCTCGAGCGCCGCGGAGTAGATCCGCTCGGATTCCTCGACGGTGAAGTACCCGGTGTCGCTGAAGACGTCGCAGAAGACCGCCAGGCGATCGCTCGCGACGCGCGGGATCATCTCGGCGATGATCTCGCGGACGTACGCCTCTCGGTCGTCGCGGTGCTCCGGTGGCATGTCGTGCGCACCGAGGAACGTCGCGACGAGCTCGGCTGGCTCCCGCTCGTCGATCGCCCTGATCGCCTCGAGGAGCTTGATCTCGCTCGCGGTGTCGAGTCCGTATCCGCTCTTGACCTCGATCGTCGTCGAGCCGTGCCGGAAGGCCGAGCCGACGAGCGCTCTGCCGCGCCGCACGACGTCCTCGAGGCTCGCCTCACGCACCGCGCGCACCGTGCTGAGGATGCCGCCACCGGCGGCCGCGATCTCCTGATAGCTCGCGCCGCGCAGCCTCCGGGCGAACTCATCCGAGCGATCGCCGGCGAAGACCATGTGCGTGTGCGAGTCGACAAAGCCGGGCAGTACTGTCCTGCCGCCGCAGTCCATGCGCTCCACACCCTTGAACGAGCGCTCGCCGTGCGGACCAATCCACTCGATCAACTCGCCGTCGATCGCGACGTCGACGCCGTGCAGCACGCCGATGTCCGCCATCTCGGAGCCGGCGCGGTGGGGCATGACCGGAGCGCGCGCTCCGGATGACTCCGGAGCGCGCACGGTCACGAGCGTTGCGATGTTCTCAAGAAGCAGTGTCGCCAAGAGGAACCTCCTCGAACTCGTAGTGCGACAGCCGGCGGAACGCGGTCAGGCGCTCGCCGATCTGCGCATGCGTCAGGTCCTTGAGCGCGTCGAGCGAGAAGCGCTCGACGCAGAAACTCGCCATCGCACTTCCGTTGATCACCGCGCGGCGCAGCGTCTCGGCGTTGACCTCGCCGGCGCGCGCGAGGTAGCCGATGAAGCCACCCGCGAACGTGTCGCCGGCGCCGGTCGGATCGAAGATGCTTTCGAGCGGATAGGCCGGTGCGCTGAAGATGTCGTCGCCGAGGAACAGCAGCGCGCCGTGCTCGCCCTTCTTGATGATCAGGATGTGCGGGCCCATCTCCATGATCATCCGCGCGGACTTGACGAGGTTCGCCTCGCCGGTCAGCAGTCGCGCCTCGCTGTCGTTGATGATGAGGCAGTCGACGCGCGTGAGGACCTCGCGGAGCTTCTCGGGCGTTCCCTCGATCCAGAAGTTCATCGTGTCGCAGACGATGAACTCGGGCTTGCGCATCTGGTCGAGGACCTTCAACTGCAGCGACGGATCGATGTTGCCCAGGCAGACGAAGCGCGCATCGCGCATGGGGTCGGGGATAACCGGATCGAACTCGGCGAGCACGTTGAGCTGCGTGTCGAGGGTGTCTCGGTTGTTGAGATCGAAGTGGTAGCGACCGGCCCAGCGAAACGTCTTTCCGTCGGGCTTGATCTCGACACCCGTGGTGTCGACGCCCTTGCTCCGAAGGAACTCCAGGGCTTCCGGGGCAAAGTCACCGCCGACGACGCCGACGATGCCGACCGGCTGAACGAAGTAGCTCGCCGCGGTGGCGATGTACGAAGCGGAGCCGCCGAGCGCGTCATCGGCGCGGCCGAAGGGCGTTTCGATCGAGTCGTAGGCGAGTGTTCCGACGACGCAGAGATTCATACGAGTAGGAGCTTGGTTGAAGAGAAGCGGCTAAGATACGACCCGCAGGGCAACTGACCCCTGCCGCCCTGCGGCGCCGGCATGGGTCGGATCAGCGTGCCTCTTGGACCTCAGCGCGCCACAACGACACGCCTCACGCTCACCCTGCCCGCGTGCACCAGCCGCAGCCAGTACGTGCCGGCGGGAAGATCTGCCACTGGAATCTCGATGCCTCCGGTCACCCCCGGAACGATCGCGGTGCGGATGTCTCGTCCGCTGTTGTCGATGAGCGTGATGCGCGCATCGCCCGCTCGCGGCGGAAATCGCATCGAGATCACGGCACTGGTCGGATTGGGGTAGACCTCAACATCGACCACGTCCGTGTTGAGCTCCTGCGGGGACGAAGCAAGGTACTCGCAGTACAGTAGGGAATCGGCGAGCGCATCGACATAGCAGCCGGCGCCGCCGCCCATCCTGAGATACCAGAGTGGCCCACCATTCTCCGTCATGTACGGCCCAGCTCCTAGGAACATGTACGTCGTTGGACCGGTCTCCGCGGCTGCGATTTCGTCGGCCCGGTCGGAATCGATCCACCCGTCGAGAATCGAGAGTGCTCCGTAGTATCCATCCTCTCGTGCGGTAACATCGATACGTCGCTCGTCGAGCACGAACATGCTGTCTCGCGCGTCCACGGCGATCGTGTGGATGAAGGCGGAGTCCCGCGCATTCGAGAGCCAGTTGAAGCGCCAGGCGTTGGATCGACCCTGTTCGACGTGTGCATTCAGATCCCAATCGACGTCGGCTTGCATCAGCTTGAGATCGGTCAAGGACAGGGTATCGAGAAATCCGCGCGATTCGACAAGCGCCTCGCGAGCGGTGACGAGGCGTCCAGCTGCCGCCGGCGAGGCCGACGCGTGCGGATCACCGTCGCGGCGAATGCCGCCGGTATGGCTCGAAGCGTCCCACACCGTCACGGAGCCGTCGGTGCCACCCGTGGCGATGCTGCGTCCGTCAGGCGCATACGCGATGCTCATCGGTGCCGACTGCGACCATGTCGCAATGTTCGATCGGCCGTCGAGATCCCACACACGAGCCGTACCATCGCTCGATGCGGTAGCGAGACGGCGACCGTCGGGAGAGAATGCCATGGCATTGAGCCACGAGAGATGCGCCCCGCCCAGACCGCTCAAGCCAGGGATCGAATGACCGGTACTGACGTTCTTTGAGATGAAATAGGAATGGTAGGGATGATACACGGCCTCGCCGTCGGTCGTCATCGAGAGCGCACCGAACTGCCACGGCGCAATGCCCTGAGCCCATCGAATCGAATTCGTTGCGAACGACCACTTCAGGACCACCATCTCCCGGCCCGTCACGATGACCCCGAGACCGTCGGGCTCGACGACGAGGCTGTTGATCCAGTCCCTCGCGACCATCGGCGAATCGATGCACGAGCGCGTGTCCACGTCCCACCGGCGCACTTGTCTGAAGCTCGCGGAGACGAGCGTGCGCGAATCGCGTGTGAACTCGAGAGCGGTAACGGCGTCAGTATGCCCCTCGAGCACACCGACGCTGTCGAGCGTCGACGCGCTCCAGAGCCGGACCGTGCGATCGGCGCCGCCCGATGCGACGAGCGAGCCGTCGTCGGAAACGGCAAGCCCGAGCGCCCAGCCGCGATGCGCGGCGAGCGTCGTGATCCGCAGTCCGGTCGCGGCATCGAACGCGGCGAGCGTGCCATCGCCGCACACCGTGAAGACACGCTCGTCATCGAACGAGAAATCGGCTCGGTAGACCCAGTCGCGATGCCTATCGAGCAATGCGCTCTGACGCAGCGAATCGCAGTCCCAGATGCGCGCAGTGCCGTCCCGGCTTGCACTGACGAGCGCATGTCTGCCACGGGCGAAGCGGAGGGAGGTTACGAGATCCCGATGCCCTTCGAGCACGCCAAGGAGCTCGCTGTCTTGTCGGCGCCAGATTGAGATGCGCCCGGTGCGGTCACCGGTCGCCAGCAGTAGGTCGTCACTGGAAACCGCTGTCGAAACGACTTCTCTGTGATGGACTTCGAGCGATGGAAGAGAGTCGCCGGTCGCCAGATCGAGGAGGTGCACCGCGGCGCCCTCGAACTCCGCGACGGCAAGTGTACGGCCATCGGGAGAGGCCTCTACGAGCGCTCGCAACCCGCCGCGCCAGGTTGCCAGCGCATGCGTGCCTCGCCTCGCGCCGCTCGTCGCATCCCATGTGACGAGGCGTCCCGAGTCGCCGAGCGCGGCGCTCACGAGCGTTGCTCCGTCGTCGGCCCAGTCGAACGCGGTGATCGACAGCGAATCGCCGACGCGCGTGACGAGCGACCAGTCATCGGTCCGCCAGACGCCGATCGACGTATCGGCGATCGCCGCCACCAGTCTGCCGTCGCGCGAGAAACGGATCGGCCCTCGGGTCGAGTCGCCGGCGTCGATGGTCGCGAGCAGCGTTCGCGTTGCGGTGCTCCAGAGGCGGAGCTCGCCACTTCTGGAGCCCGTCGCGATCACGCTGCCATCGATCGAACACGCCACAGCGGTGAGGACGCCACCGTGCCTCACCGTTCCGAGCGCGTCGCCGGAGGCCGCATCCCAGAGAAGGAGATCGTCCGGCCTCGAGGCGTCGCCTGCGACCGAAGCGACGACGCGACCGTCCGGTGAGAACGCGATGCCCTGGACGGGACCGTCGTGCGCGCCGAGCATGCGATCGAGTTCGAGCGTTGTTGGATCGAGCATCGTGGGAGCCATGCCCGGGCGCGTCGCCATCAACATCGAGCCGTCGGGGGAAAAGGCGAGACCGGTGATGTCCCAGGTCGAGGTCGCAAGAGTCTCGCCAGTCGACAGATCGCACACCGCGAGCCCGAGGCGGCGACCGAGTAGATCTTCCCTGTTCGCGACTATGAGATCGCGCCGTGGGTGCAGAGCATAGGGAGGACCGATCCGACGCGTCGAATCGAACATCGATCGAACAAATGAGCCATCGGAGCTTCGGCGGAGCTGCGCACCACCATCCCACATCAACGTGATCACGTGCTCGCCCGTTCGGTCGAAGGCCTCGGCGCGAACCCTGTCGGAGAACCGTGCGATCAAGGTTCTCGCGGGGAGGTCGTAGAGCTCCGAGACATCGGGTTGATATGGCGAATGCACGAGCAGGCGAGTGCCGTCGGGGGAGATCGCGACATCGCCATCACAGCGCGACTCGTCACCGAAGCGGCCGATGATCCTGCGCTCGGGAATCGACACCAGTGTAAGGCCAGACGGCCTGCACGTGACGACGAGCGTCTGATCGTCGGGAGCGAGCGCAAGGCGTCCCTTCACCCAGCCTCGCGAGGGGGGAATTGCAATCGAGTCGAGAACGCGCCACGTCGCGACGTCGAGGATGCGAAGAACCGAATCGGCGAGGATGATGGCCAGACTGTCGTTACGCGTGAGGACAAAGCTCTCGTTCGTCCACGGCAACCTTCGAATGATGACTCCTCTCTGCACATCCCACAGGGCTGCACCGACGGTTTGAGTGATCGCCTGGTTCCGGGTGCGGAGGAATCGCGCGGGCTCGCCACCGAACGGCCCCGGCTCGGCGCGCCATAGCGGCGCCGCGGTCTGCGCAGCCGCCGCGCTGACCATCAAGAGTGCGAGGAGGAAGCAGAGTCGCATGGCGTGGTCCGATACGGTCATGGAGAGGGGGGACTCGACTGACAGTCAACAAACGTACGGCGTCGACTTCTCAACCGGACGATGGAGTCGAGGACAGCCAAAAACATGACAAATGTCACTTTCCATTTGCAGGTTGTTACAGGGTGGGCATATCTTCTTACAGTCTGCAATCGCACAGACTCGCTGAGGAACGCGAAACCACGCCTCGAGACAGCTTGACGACGCGCATGTGCCCCCGCCTGGGCCGACGTGCGCTCCCATCCGACGGACCAATCACACGCCCACATGGCTCAGTCCGCTGCAGCTCCGAAGAAGCGCAAGAAGCTGATGCCGATCGCGTACATCCACGAAGAGGGATGTACCGGTTGCGGGGTCTGCATCGAGTTCTGTCCGGTCGACTGCATCTACTACCGACCTGGCCCCGAGTATCTCGCCGGCGACAACGACCACCAGACGGTCAACCCCGTGGTGATCGTCGACGAGGACGTCTGCATCGGCTGCAAGCTGTGCGAGAAGTACTGTCCCTGGGAAACGATCGAAATGGTGATGCCGGAAGCATAGTGCTGACGCGCGATCATCACGCTGACGAGCGGTCACCAAGTTGAAGGAGACCATGGCCGATTCCAATCAGAGGAGCACCGGCTCCGGCGACGAGCCCCGCGATCCCGCGGAGACGATCGCCGGAAACCCGGATGCGGGCACCAGGACGCCTGGCGCTCCGTTCGAGACCGAGCCGACGCCGGTCGGCGCCGCCGAGCAGGGTGGACCGCCGGCGGAGCATCCCGACGACGCCCATTCGGCAGCGACGCCGGGCGCCTCGGCGCCGCCGCCGCCCGGACCCGCCTCCGAGAACACCGCCGAGCAGCAGAGCCGCGTCGACGAGCTCAAGGCGAAGATCGCTGCGCTGAAGGCGCAGAAGGGAGAGGGAGCCGTCGCGACCGCACCTGCAGCCGCCGCGCCGGTCGCCGCAGCAGCTACCGCGACGGCGACGACGGCCGCCGCGAGCACCGGTGCAGGCGACGCCGACAAGGAGGCGAAGCTCGCCGAGATGCGCGCGAAGATCGAGGCGGCGAAGGCC
>DATLHO010000171.1:0-6116 GCA_035539855.1 Kapaibacterium sp. (SeqCode)
CGCTCTCCGCGCCGCACCGCCTCCTCCGCAATGAGCCGTCCGGTGTAGCCGTACGCCCCGTAGATCATCCATGCCATGGTATGCTTCTTGAGCCTCTGTGAGTGGGGGGAGACCGAGCCTGGCGTTCAAGAACGGTGCCGCTACTTTCGCATGCGATACAGCGAGATGACCACCACCGATCCGATGATGATGGCTGCCGCGAGCGCCGTGCGCAGCGTGAGCTCCTCGCCGCCGAGCGACCATCCGAGGAACAGGGCGACGACGGGGTTGACGTACGCGTAGGTCGACGCGCGCGCGGTCGTCGTGTGATGCAGCAGCCAGATGTAGGCGGTGAACGCGACGAGCGAACCGAAGATCGCGAGGTAGGCGAGGGCCAGGCCGGAGCGCAGCGTGATCGCCTCGAGGTGCACGTCGGGCCACTCTCCGATCGCGGCGCTGACGATGCCCAGCAGGACCGCGCCGGCGAGCATTTGCATCGCGGTCGCCAGGAACGGATCGACGCGGGGTTTGACCGTGCGCGAGTAGATCGAGCCGGAGGCCCAGCAGAGCGTGCCGCCGAGCAACACCAGCGCGGCCGAGACGCTCAGTCCCGTGTCGACGCTTCCGGGATCGAGCATCAGCGCGATGCCGGCGAGTCCGCCGAGGATGCCGAGGACGACCGCGAGCGTCGGACGGGTGCCGCCCGGGCGCAGCCAGTCGATGACGACCATCCACAGCGGCGACATCGCGATGACGACGGCCGTGACGCCGGACGGAACGGTGCGGATCGCCCAGGTCGCCGCGCCGTTGCCGGCGAGCAGCAGCAGGGCGCCGAGGATCGTCGACTGCTTCCAGTCCGACGGCCGCGGCGCCGGCACGCCGCGCGCGCGCATGATCGCGTACAGGAGCGCTCCGGCGACGAAGTAGCGTCCGGAGAGCATCGCGAACGGCGGAATCGACTCGATCGCGAAGCGGATCGCCAGGTAGGTCGATCCCCAGATCAGGTACACGAGCGCGAACGCAAGCACGAGCTGCCACAGCGACGCCCCGTGCGAGGCGTCGCGCGCCGTCCCCGTCGTAGCGCTCATCGCTGAGTCCTCCGGGCCGCGTGCTCGCTCCTGCGATCCATCCTCATCCCCGAATCTCCGGTTTCTTCGACACATTCAGCCGCGCAAGATACTCCCGGACGGAAGATTCGCCGGCCCCGTCGCGGCCGGCCGCGCCCACTTCAAATGCCGGCGGATCGTCTATCTTACGGTGCTGCGCCGGCTCTGCCGCAGGGCGCACCGGCGTGGGACGCGCCGGCCTCACTTCGACCAATCCACGAATTCTCCGCATGTCTCGCATACACAAGCTGCCCGACTCGCTCGCGAACAAGATCGCCGCCGGCGAGGTCGTCCAGCGACCAGAGTCGGTCGTCAAGGAGCTCGTCGAGAACTCGCTCGACGCCGGCGCCACCGAGATCGCGGTCGTCGTCAAGAACGCCGGCAAGTCGCTGCTCTACATCGCCGACAACGGCTCCGGCATGGCCGAGGAGGACGCGCGCATCGCCTTCGAACGGCATGCGACCAGCAAGATCACCTCCGACGAAGACCTCGATCGCATCCTCACGCTCGGCTTCCGCGGCGAGGCGCTCGCGGCGATCAGCTCGGTTGCGCAGGTCGAGCTCAAGACGCGGCAGGAGGGCGAGGAGCTCGGCACGCTCGTGCGCGTCGAGAACGGCGTGGTCGTCGAGGTGAGCAAGACCGCGTGCGATCGCGGGACGTCGATCGCGGTGAAGAACCTCTTCTTCTCGGTGCCGGCGCGGCGCAAGTTCCTGAAGTCCAACGCGACCGAGCTCAAGCACATCGTCGAGACGATGCAGCGCTTCGCGCTCGCCTACCCCGAGGTCACCTTCACGCTCTCCGACGACGACACGCTGTTGATGTCGGTCAAGGCGGGCACGATCGAGGAGAGGATCCGCGCGGTCTACAACGACGAGATGCTCAACGCGCTGATCGCGCTCGAGGCCGACGGCGATGGGGTGCGCGCCAGGGGATTCATCGGCAAGCCGAACTTCGCGCGCAAGTCGAAGACCGACCAGTACCTGTTCCTCAACGGCCGCTACATCACCAGTAAGCTGCTGTCGCACGCGATCTTCACCGGCTATGAGCACCTGCTCGACGCGCAGAGCTATCCGCCGTACATCGTCTTCCTGGAGGTCGATCCGGAGCGCGTCGACGTCAACGTGCACCCGACGAAGTCCGAGGTGAAGTTCGACGACGAGTCGATGATCTACGGGCTGCTGCAGGCCGCGGCGCGGCGCTCGATGAGCGAGCACAACCTCGTCCCGGCGATGCGGATGCCGCAGGGCGACACCGGCGAGAGCGTCATCGCCGCGCTGCGCTACGCGCTTCCGCAGTACGATCGCGCCGAGAAGTTCCCGGGACCGCCGACGCGTCCGGGTCCGGCCGATGCCCCCGGCGATGGCGGCGCCAGCGCGTGGCCGCCGGCGTACGGACGCGAGAAGCCGATGCCGACCGGTCGCGCCGGAGAGCTCATGCGGCAGCTCTTCGGCGAGCAGAGCGCTCCACTGCCGACGCCGTCGACCCTGCCTCCGGACGCTCCGCACCCGGCCTCGCAGCTCGACCTGGCGACGAGCACGCCGGCGACGTTCCGGCAGGAGACGCGATCGCTCGACGGCGACGTCGACCCGGTGCGTGCCGGACTCTGGCAGATCCACAACAAGTACATCCTCTCGCAACTGCGCAGCGGCCTGATGATCGTCGATCAGCACGTCGCGCACGAGAGGATCCTCTACGAACAGGCGGTGCGCAGCATGCAGGCGGCGATGCCGATGTCGCAGCAGCTCCTGTTCCCGCTCGAGATGAAGGTCACGCCGGCGGAGTACGCCCTGATGCGCGAGCTGCGCAACGACATCACCGCGCTCGGCTTCGAGCTGTCGATCGAGCGGGGGGATACCGTCTTCGTGCACGGCGTGCCGCACGACGTCGGAGCGGGTCAGGAGGGAGCGATCCTCCGCGAGCTGCTCGACCAGTACCTCGAGTACCAGCAGATGGGCATGACCGATCAGCGCCACATGATCGCCGCGTCGTTCGCGTGCCGCGCGTCGATCAAGGCGGGCGATCCGCTGTCGCAGGAGGAGATGCTCAACCTCATCGAGAACCTCTTCGCCACCTCGATGCCGTACGTCTGCCCGCACGGCCGGCCGATCGTCATCAGGATCGAGTTGTCGGAGCTGGATCGGAGATTCGGAAGAACGTCGTAGGGCGTGGTGTCAGGCACTCTGCGTGAGCACCCTACCCCATCACCTCCTCGCGCACCAGCGAGTAGATCACCGCATCGTGCGCCCGCTCGAGCAGCATGATCCTTCGGCGCAGCACGCCCTCGCGCGTGGCGCCGGAGCGCTCGGCGACGCGGCGGCTCGCGAGGTTCTCGACGCTGGCGAGGATCTCGATGCGGTTGAGGCCGAGCTCCTCGAAGCCGAAGCGCGCCGTCAGCAGCGTCGCGCGCGTGGCGACGCCGCGGCCGGTCGCGTCGGTGCGCACCCAGTAGCCGAGGTTCGCGAAGCGGTTGAGGCGGCTGATCTGGTTGATGCCGACTCCACCGAGATACCGCCCGCTCACGGCGTCGATGATCGCGAAGGGGAACTCGATCCCGTTGCGCCACTGCTCCTCGGCGTGCGTCAGCCAGGCGCGTGACTCCTCGCGCGTATATTCGGGATGACACCAGGGCATCCACGGGTGCATCTCGGCGATCGACGAGCTCGCCGCCTCGAACAGCGCATCGGTGTCGTCGACTCCGACGGGTCGGATCGTCACCGTGCCGTCGGTGAGCACGGTCGTCATCGGGTGTTCCATGCGGGACTCCTCGGGACTCTATCGAAGGGGATTGTGAGCACGTCGCAAACGGATCGAGCGGGCGAGGCAACGAGGCGCAGGGCCGAGCTCATGCTCGTCGCCACGACGCTGATCTGGGGCGCGACGTTCGCGATCACCAAGGCGCTCATCGACGACGGCGTCGCCCCGATGGCGATCGTCGCGTGGCGCTTCACGATCGCCTCGGTCGTCTTCGCCGCGATCTTCGCGCGCACGCTGCGCCGCGGCATGTCGCGCGTGACCGTGGTCCACGGCCTCGTCCTCGGCGTGCTGCTGTATGCCGGCTTCGGCATGCAGGCCATCGGCCTCGGCGTCACCTCCAGCAGCCGATCCGGCTTCATCACCGCGCTCTACGTCATCTTCACGCCGCTTCTGCAGATCCTCGTCACGCGCCGCGCTCCGTCGCGCAATGTATGGATCGGGATCGTGCTCGTGCTTCTCGGTCTCTGGGCGCTGACCGCGCCGGGAGGCGTCGTCGCGGGACTCGTCGATCCGTGGAGCAGCGGAGGCTTCAACGTCGGTGACCTGCTGACGCTCATCAGCGCGTTCTTCTTCGCGATCTACATCGTGCTGCTCGATCGCTACTCCGCCGACGGGGACATCGTCACACTGACGTCGATCCAGCTCGTTACCGTCGCGCTCGTCTCGCTCGGGCACCTCGCCGTCACCGGATCACCGGCGGCGTCGTGGGCGATCCCGTCGACGGTGGGCGCGTGGGCGGGAATCCTCTACCTCGCGCTGCTCGCGTCGGTGCTCTCGACGTACATGCAGACGCGGTACCAGCGCGACACGACGCCGTCGCGGGCCGCGGTGATCTTCACGCTCGAGTCCGTGTTCGCCGCGCTGCTCGGCGCGGTCGCGCTCGGCGAGTCGCTCACGATGCTGTCGCTCGCCGGAGGCGCGCTGATTCTCACCGGTCTTCTCGTCGCCGAGCTCTCGGGTGGATCGTCCGATGGGTGACAACCGTCACGAATTCCCTCGCCGCGCGGTGCGATATTGAGGCGTCCGGATGGCGCTCACACGCAACGGGGAACGGTCGTCATGAGCACGAAACAGCGACGCGTCGAGGAATTGTTGAACCAGGTCCGCACCGGCGACGAGCGGGCGTTCGCGCGGCTGGTGCACGAGCTCGAGCCGTTCGTGCGCAGCGCGTCGATGAAGGTCTGCCGCGACCGCGCCACCGCCGACGAGAACGCGCAGGACACGTTCGTCTCGATGCTCAGGAGTCTCGAGCAGTTCAGCGGCGCGTCGAGCTTCACGACGTGGCTGTACACCGTGATCGTCAACAACTGCCGGATGAAGCGCCGCCGCAGCAAGCTCGCCCAGGCCAGCGTCCCGCTCGACGTCCTGACGACCGAGCGCCCGAACGGCTCCGCCGCCGATTCTTCGGCGATGGAGGGACCCGAGGCGCACATGCTCAGCGAGGAGCTGCGCCGCGTGCTCGGCAGCGCCATCGAGCGACTGCCGGAGGACTACCGTCCGGTCTTCGTGCTCCGGCAGCTCGATCGTCTCTCGACGAAGGAGACCGCCGAGGAGCTCGGCCTGAGCGAGGCCGCCGTCAAGTCGCGCCTGCACCGCGCCCGCGCGCTGGTCCGCCGCGAGGTCGAGTCGTACTTCGTCGAGCCGGCCGACTAATCGCCACCGCCGAACATTCCGTTACGCTCCCGGGCGAATCGTCCGGTCCCATCGATGCATCCCATTCGATGAGCCCGATGATGGCTCGACATCACCGTGAACACATTCATAGCTGAGGAAGCTGACGATGTTTGGTAGGTCAAACGTTAGGAAGATGACAACCGGAGAGCTCGGCGCCCGCATCGAGATCGGCACGCAGCCGTTCCTGCTCGACGTGCGCAATCCGCAGGAGCTGATCATGGCCGGCGCCGTGCCGGGCGTCGTGAACATTCCGCTCGGAGAGCTCGATCACCGACTCGGCGAGCTGCCGGCCGACAAGTCGGCGCCGATCGTCGTGATCTGCCAGAGCGGCGCGCGCTCGATGTCCGCGGCGCGCATGCTCGACAAGGCGGGATATGCCGAGGTCTACAACCTCGAGGGCGGCACCGGCGCCTGGATGCGTTCGTAAGCACATCGTTCGATCACTCGCAACCCATCGAGACCCATGCTCTTTCGCCAGATCTATGATTCGACGCTCGCGCAGGCGGCGTACCTCATCGGCTGCCAGCGCACCGGCGAGGCCCTCGTCATCGACCCCGAGCGCGACGTCGAGCGCTACGTCGAGATCGCCCGCGCCGAGGGACT
>DATLHO010000172.1:0-7866 GCA_035539855.1 Kapaibacterium sp. (SeqCode)
CGCCCGCCGAAGTCCTCGCCTGGATCGACTCGCTCGACCCCGCGACACGCGCGGAGATCTCGCCCGATTGGGTCGCGAGGATCTCGTCGTCGGCCGAGCCCGACCCGTGGGTCCATGGCTTCGTGATGGTCGATCGCGACAATGGTGAGCCGGTCGGCAGTTGTGCGTTCAAGGGGCCTCCGGACGACGAAGGAATGGTGGAGATCGGCTACGGCGTCGATGAGGCACACCGCGGCCGGGGATACGCGACCGAGTCGGCTCTCGCCATGGCGCGCTTCGCGCTCGGCCAGGACGCCGTCCGCGTCGTCCGTGCGCACACGAGGCTCGACGGCGTCGCCTCGATGCGCGTGCTCGAGAAATGCGGCTTCGAGCGCGTCGGCGAAGTCATCGATCCGGAGGACGGTCTGGTGTTGCGGTGGGAGATGCGGCGCGTGGGCGCGGAGTGATGTCGCCGACGCTGGCGCGGGCGCGCTTCAGCGGCGAACCAGGAAGCCCGACCCGCGCACGCTAACATATCCGGCGCCGCGGTGTTGGCCGTGTGAACGAACTCTGCACGCCGACCGACGCCCCGCTCATGTTGCGATCCCGCCGTCTCCTTCGCCGCTTTCATTTCTCGTGCATGCTCGCGGGGCTCGTGCTCGGCGCCGGACTGGTGACCACGCGATCGATCGCCCAGTCGCCGGAGATACTCTGGGCCGACCGGAGGATCTATATCGGCCCGAGCGGCATCAAGTCGGACCTCTGGATGCTTCCGCTCAAAGATGGTCGGATCGTCATCTCGACGCCGACGTCGGTGCAGACCTGGACACGTGACGGAAGGCTTCTGAAGGCGCTCGGCAACCGGCAGCAGCTTCGTCCGACGCTGGGGGAGTCGACGTCGCCCGATGGACGAACCCATGTCATGACGTCCCTCGACATGCAGTCGCTGCTGCTCATCGACGCGGCAACCGGCATGTCGACGGCGCGCGCGGAACTGACGGTACGGAGCGCCCCGCCACGCACGCACTTCACACCCGATGGCTCGATGGTCCTGCTCTTCGACGGCGCGAGCATATCGGCGCTGAGACGCTCCGATCTCGGAACGGTCTGGAGCGTTACCGCGGGCGCGGCGGGCGCCGCCCGATTCTCTCACGACGGACGGTCGTTCGTCTACACCGACGACGGTGTGGTGACCTCTCGCAGCACGACGACCGGCCTGATCGTACGCCGCTACCCCGGAGTGATCGGAGACCTCGGCGTCGCTTTTGGCGATTCATCGCGATTCGTGCTCGCGTACACCGGCTGTGTGATCTACCGCTGGAATGCCACCACCGGCGCGCTGCTCGACACTACCCGCGATCGCGCGAGCTGCCCGCTCCACGAAATGGTATCCGACCCCGCCGGACGGTACGTCGTCACCTACGGACAGTGGGGACGCGACGGCGACTCGACCGTTCGCATCTGGTTGCCCGGCACCATGGCGCGCATCCGTGACTACGGGCCGTCGTCGATCGTCTCGGGCATCGCGACGATGGCAATCACGCCCGATGGCAGCGAGTTGATCGCACTGACGAAGTATGGTGTCGTCGTGCCGATCGATCTGATGAGCGGCGAGGTCGGGATGATATTCCCACGAGCATGGACCCCGTACACGACGGCTCCGGTCTCGGGCAGCGGCGGCACGATCGCGGTCGCGGGCGCGCTCGCTCATCTGTACGACACGAACGGAGCCTACCTACACACGATCGGCCCGCAGCGCAACAACCTGCTCAATCCGCTCACGGCCTCGCGCGACGGAACACGCTTCGCCGCGCTCGACTGGGATCACCGGCAGGTGTGGGTGTTCGACACCGCGGGAGCCGTCGTCGCGCACTTCGCGAACGGCCTCTCTGTGACCGCGGCCGCACTGAGTCCCGACGGAGAGTCGATCGTCATCGTCGACTCCGTCGTGAGTCTCTACTCGGTAGCGACGAAGGCGCGCATCGCAACGCTCGTCGGGCCGAGGCAGGTCGCGACCGCGCTCGCCTTTTCCGCCGACGGACGTCGGGTAGCCGCGGGATACGAGTCGGGGTCGTTCGTTCTGTGGGATGCAACGACACATCTGGAGATCCGCCGGCATCGTCCCGGAACCTCGCGCGTGCTCGACATCGCGCTCGGCGCCGACGGCTCGCGCGTATTCATGCTGCACCCGAATCGGGCATTGACGATCTCCTCCGTCGAGGACTCGACCGGGACGTCGCACAAGCTCGTCGGCGACAGCATCGTCTCGCTTGCCGTCTCGACCGACGGTCGCGTGCTCGTCGTCGGCGGTGACTCGGTCTACCTCTACTCCCTCCCGACGGTCACTCGCATCGGCACGTTCGCCGACTCGCTCGACGTCATCCGCCAGGCCTACCGCGTTGGGTTGATACCGGGAGTGGCGGGCGTCGTGACGTCGTCGACCGATGGCGACCTGATTCGCTGGGACGGCACGGGCATTCTCCGGACGCTCGGGACCGAAGCACCACGCGACAGGCAGACGCAGGGCATTGCGACGAGCGTCTCCGGCCCAACGCTGGTCGTCTCCGGCAAAGCCGTCGGAGACGCCATCCGTATCGAGCTCTTCGACCTCCTGGGGCGGCGCGTGCGATCGGTCGCGCGGCCCAGCGAGGGCTCCGACCACGTGAGCATCGATCTCTCGGGCATCGCCGCCGGTGTCTACGTCGTGTCGGTGGGTGACGGCTCGACGTGGCGTTCGTCGATCATCGCATATCGGCCGTGAACAATGAACGAGCTTCACAAGGTCCGCCTTCTCCTGCTCTGCGCCAGTCTGTGCGCCGCGACGGCCGCGCATGCGCAGTCTCCGATCTGGGCGCAGCGGGGCTTTCGCGTCGATCAGGAGGCGGCGGCGGTCAATGAGGAGCCTCCCGCGCCGCACATGCACGCCGACCGCGACGCGGGCACGCTCATCATCAAGTCGACGAACGGTGTGCAGGTGACGAGACTCTCCGACGGCGCGCTGCTGCGCTCGCTCGGGAAACTGCAGGGCGTCAGGTCGATCAACGGTACATCGGTCACGCCGGACGGCGAGCTGGTGATCGTGAGCGACTCGCTCCGTCGGCTGCAACTGTGGAACATCCGAACGCGTGAAGTCCTTGCGACCGGACCGGCGCTGAGCCGGCCGCGCACCGTACGAGCCCACATCGACGCGGCGGCCGGGACGCTCCTGCTGTGCGACGACAAGGTGCTCCGGCTGTTCACGCTTCCGACCTTCACGCAGCGCTGGTCACATCCGATCGTGACCGACCACCCCGCCTCGGCCCTCGACATCTCGCCGGACGGGCGGCTCTGCCTGTCGCTCGTGCTCGAGACGCTCGAGGTCCGCGACTGCGCAACGGGGGCGACGATCTGGAAGCGCGCGCTCTATCCCGAGTTGTTCGGCATCCGCCAGGCGTCGTTCGCCGACTCGGGACGGCTCGTCGTGACCTATGACGGCGGCGACATCGGCGTCTGGAACGCGAGCTCCGGCGAGCTCCTGCGAACGATGCAGGACCGCGCCCACGATCCCTACACGGCGATGTTCGCCGACGCCATGCATCAGCACGTGCTGACGTGGATTTACTGGTGGCCGAACAGACCGCCGGTGCTCTTCGGTCTGTTCGACTCGGTACGGACGCCGATGCCACTCACCAGCGAGGACCAGGCGGGGATCTACGCGATGGCGCTGACGACCGACGGTCAGGCGATCGTCGCGATGACCGACGATGGATCGTTACGGATGCGCGCACTCGCCGATACCGGATTCGGTCCCCGGTTGCTCGGCGGACATGCCATGGTCGCGGGCCGCCCCGCGGTCTCGACTGACTCGAGAATGGTCGCGACCGCGCGCGACGGCAGGCTGAACATTTTCGACGCTGCGACAGGCGCGACGAAGGTGACGACCACGGCGAGGCTCGAGGGCAATAACTGGCTGCTTCCCACGTTCAGTCCCGACGGATCGCGGATCGTTCTCGTAGGCGAAAACCCCGGAAAGATCTTCCTGTTCGACACGAATGGACGGCGCCTGGCGAGTCACGGCCGCGAGGCCGCGACCTGTGCCGCGATCTTCACGCCTGACGGAGCGACCGCCATCTATGCCAGCGGAGGCGCCGTCGTTCTCGTCGATGCGATCACACTTGCGGAGAAGCGAAGGCTCCTCGGACACGGCCGCCCCGTTCGAGCTCTCCGCATCACGCGTGACGGCGCAACGCTGCTCTCGGGCAGCGACGACGGCACCGTCAACGTGTGGGATCTTGCCAGCGGGATCATCCGCGCAACGCTCGAAGTCGGCGAAGGAGGTGTTCGCGATATCGTCCTGACGAAGGACGGGCGGTACGTGGCGGCGCTCGGCGCGTCCGGGCGTGTCAGCGAACATTCGCTCGATGCGACGGTGACGCGGGTCGTCGGCACATACGGAGCCGGACTCGAGCACATCGACATCACCGACGACGGCAACGCCTTCATCGTCTCGGGAGTCTCCACGCGCGCGATCGATCGCAAGTCCGGCGTGACGCTCCACCGCTTCGTCGACAGCCTCGACTACGTCACCGACATGATGTACGCGACCGTCGTGCCGGGGACCGGACACGTCGTCGCCGGCGGCTGGGACGGGGATGTGATAATGTGGCGGTACGACGATCTCTTCCAACCCAGCGCGATCGAGTCCGCGCCGTCAACGAACGAACTGTCGATATCGCTCGTCGATCGAACGCTCACCGTGAGCGGCCCTGGCCGCCGCGCGATGACGCTGCGTCTCGTCGACGTGCTCGGGCGAACAGCTCTCGAGGCCGGCGTCGTCGTCGAGAATAGTCCGATCACCATCGACCTCGGCGGCATCGCGGCCGGCACGTATGTCGTGGCACTCGAATGCGGCGGCGGTGTCAGCACATCACGAACGATTCGGATGACGCGGTGATGGGAGTATGAGGCGGCTCCAGAAAGCGAACTCCATCTAGGAGGGAGCGAGGCATGAGCGACTACCACATCATAGTGTTCTACAGCGACGAGGACGGCGGCTGGATCGCCGACATCCCCGACCTTACTCGCTGCTCAGCATTCGGCTCGACGCCCGAGGAGGCTGTGCGTGAGGTGACGGTGGCCAAGGTTGCGTGGCTCGAGGCCGCGCGCAATAGCGGACGGCTGGTTCCCACGCCGACGGATCGCCCCGCTCTGTCGACGGGCACGTGAGACCCTTTGCCGAGCACACTAGCCGGACGAATTCGCCATGACGATCCGCCGCTTCGATCGCTGCCCCACTGCAGGCGAGTTTGCGATGAACACTCCCTTCAGCATCCTCCTGCTTCTCGCTCTGGCCTCTACGGCGGTTGCACAATCGCCGTTCTGGTCTGCGTCGAACGGACCGTTTGGTGGCAATGTGATTAAGACCGTGTCCACGCGTACGGGAACGCTCCTGGCCGCGACGTCGCATGGGCTTTTCCGCTCGACCAATCGTGGCGAGCAGTGGAGCCTGACGGCTCCTGCGCTTCGCGAGCAGGAAGTTTCGGCACTGACGACGACGATCAGTGGTGCCGTCATCGCCGCATCTCATGTCCGCTACCTGCGCTCTACCGACGACGGAGCATCGTGGACGGACCTCAGTGGTGACGACAAGCCTTTCTACATCGCGAGCGGACCGGGCGGAATTCTCTTTGGCATCGTCGCCGATTTCGATCCGCGACTGTATCGTTCGACGGACGACGGGATCTCATGGACGGAAGTACTCATTCCGTCGATGACCGGCCTCGACGTCCACGTTGTCGGATCGGATCTCGTGATTGCACATCCCTACGCTGGATGGATGGCATCCAGGGATTCGGGTGTGACCTGGTCGCCGATTCCGTGGCCGATGCGTCACGTCAACGCGATTGCGCGCAGACGCGGCGACACAATCTTCATCGCTGGCCTCGGCACCGTCGCCTCGCACGCCGTCGCTCGATCGCTCGACGATGGGGAAACGTGGTCTGATGCGACCGCCGGTCTCGAGGGACGCGCTGTTCGTATCCTGCACCCGGATGGAGAGGGGCGAATGCTCGCGTTCCTTGCGGATGGTGTCGCGCGTTGGAGCGACCGGGAGCAACGCTGGGAGAACATCTCATCGTTCGAAGCCGGCCGCGACGACTGGGTCTTCGCGCACCAGGAGCTGGGCACGTCACCAGATGGTAGGACCATCTATGCCCCGACAGCGAGGGGTGTCTTCCGCACTCTCGACGACGGAGCGACGTGGTCGAGCGCAAGCGATGGGATCACTGCACACGTGACAACGAGTATAGCGACGCTGATCGATGGCGACATCATTGCCGGCACAGAAGCCGGCATTTATCGGTCGACCGATCTCGGCGGTTCGTGGGCACTGACCGATACGACGCGATGGACCAACTCCATCGCGGGCACTTCGACGGGTATCGTGTTCGCCGGTGGATACAACGGTCTGGTACGCTCGACCGACTTTGGTTCGACGTGGCATTCCATCCGCGAGGGTGACAGCATCAGGATTATCTACGGCATCGCCGCGGCACGGGGAGGGGTCGTCGCCGCCACGGGAGTTTCAAGATCAGGGTACTTCGTTGCGACTTCCACTGACGATGGCGAGACGTGGTTGGATGTGCCGATCGAAGGCGGAAACCAGCTTGGAATCATGCGCGCCGGTCCCAAGGCGGACCTGTTCATTGCGACCGAAGACAAGGTCCGGCGGAGCTCCGATCGCGGCGTCACGTGGCGCCACGCGGTGGAGGTCGACGAGTACGTCACATCGGTGCTGCCGCTCGTCGACGGCAACCTCGTTGTTGGCACCGCAGAGGGGCGCGTGATGATACTCGACAGTGCGGCGGGCGTGCTCGAGCGGCCTTCGCCGCTCGACACTGCGGAGATCGTCGATCTCGCCGTTGATCGCGATGCCCGCCTCTACGCGATCACCAGTGCGGGCAAGGCCTTCCGGCGCGAATCCGCAGGTGCGGGCGACTGGAGAGAGATCAGCACCGGAATCGAAATGACCGCGCTCACTCGAATCGTCGAGCATCCGAGCGGCTACATGTTCCTGGCGACGGCGGGCGGGAGCGTCCAACGGAGTGTCGCGCAGGTGACCGGTGTTGAAGATCATCCGATGCGAATCCCGAGGCTCAACCTCTCGATTAGCGAGCGATAAAACTCGCAGGGCTTGAGCGATGTAGCGCGCTGCGGGACGATCGGTCATTAGCGTCATCTCCGATGCCCGAGCCATTCCAATTGGTATGTTGAGCTACGTAGGGTAGGAATCCTCCTGTCTACCGGAGAACCAGATGAAATCACCCCCGTGCGAGCGTGCAGGTCTGACGATCACGAAGTTGGACACGAACCTCCCGCATGGACGGTTTCGACTGTACGCATCGGGCTGGAGCTATCGAGGACATGCGGCAACGATCTTCCTCGCTGGCGGTGGCATCGGACCGTTCGACAAGCCCACCAAAGGGTTGTGTACGGTAGCGGCGACGATCGAGTCCGACGGCAGCGAAGATGCGCGAAGCGTCTACTCCTCCCTCGTCGATGCGCTGACGGTGAGGTACGGCGCGGCACGGACACACGAGAAGCTGTCACCCGCGGACCAACAGCGACTCGGATTCGAGACGCTGCACCATTGGACCCAGAAGAGCGAGCCGTCGATGTACGTCGAGTTGATGGGATGCGTCGATGAGCCGGTCAGTGGAGCGTATTCGGTTCGCGTCTACTACTGCCAGGTTTTGTCGTAATCAGGCACAACCATCGTCGCAACGAAGGGCTGGCTCACACGCATGAGCCAGCCCTTCGGCGCTATCTCCTTCCTGACTCGAGACGCATCGCGCCCGCTCTACCCCACCGACGCACTTGCCCACCGCACCGATTCGCCGCATCTTACTC
>DATLHO010000173.1:0-2293 GCA_035539855.1 Kapaibacterium sp. (SeqCode)
GTCGCCCCGACGACGATGCGCCAGCGTCTGACGGTGATGTATCGCCGGGCGGTCCGCGGCGGCGCCGTCTACAGCTCCCGGAAGCGACTGTTCGATCGGATCATCCGCCGGGCCACTGCCCTGATCGTCGGCAACGAGAACCTCGCCGACTATGTCCGTTCGCACGCCGATCGATTCGTCGTGCTGCCGACCGCGGTTCCCGTCGAGACATTTCCGGTGCGCCAGGTCGAGGACCGCCGGCCGGTCCGCATCGGCTGGATCGGCGTGCCGAGCAACCTGTACCATCTGCGCCTCCTCGAGTCCGTCTTCGCGGAGCTCGCGCGGCGCTACGGCGACGGCGTGCGGCTGGTCATCGTCTCGAGCAGGGGCCTCGACGGCCTGCCGATCGACACGGAGTTCGTCCGCTGGTCGCTCGAGACCGAGAGCGCAGAGACGGCCCGGTTCGACATCGGGATCATGCCGCTGCAGGACGATCTCTTCTCGCGGGGCAAGTGCTCCTTCAAGGCCATCTACTGCATGGGACACGGCGTGCCGGTGGTCATCTCGCCGGTCGGAATGAACACGCAGCTCGTCGACAACGGACACAACGGATTCCTTGCGTCGAGCGACGAGGAGTGGATCGCGGCGCTCGTCGCGCTGATCGACGACCCGGCGCTGCGCGAGCGTCTCGGCCGATCGGCGCGCGAGACGATCGAGCGACGCTACGGCGCCGACCAGGTGTTTCAGCAGCTCCGCGATGTGCTCGCGGACGTTTCGGCGACGGAGGCGCCGGCGCATGAGTGATCGAGCCGCAGTCGAACAACCAGTAGTGCCGGACCGGACGCGACGGAACCGGGGCTTCGTGCTCGAGCGCGGAGGCGGCTTCCGGATCGACCGGCGCCGCAAGCTCTCGAGCCTCGTGTCCAACGAGATCATCCTCGCCGAGCTGCACGCGCTCCTCGCGCGGGAGTTCAGTGACCGCCGCAGTGGCTCGATGCTCGACCTCGGCGCGGGACTCAAACCCTATGCGGTCGTCTACGAGCCGTACTTCTCGACGTGCGTCTCGGTGGACCATCCCCACTCGCAGCATGCGATCGAGGTCGACATTCTGGCGTCGGCCGATGCGCTGCCGATCGACGATGCGAGCTTCGACTTCGTGCTGTGCACCGAGGTGCTCGAGCACTGTCCCGATCCCGCGGCCGTGCTCGCCGAGATCCGGCGCGTGCTGCGACCCGGCGGCGTGGTCCTGCTGACGACGCCGTTCATGGTCGCGCTCCATGAGATGCCGTTCGATTTCTATCGCTACACACCATCCGCCCTCGAGCTCATGGCGGGCAACGCCCGGCTCGAGCTTGAGTCGATCGTGACCAGGGGAGACTATCTCGCCGTGGCGATGTCGTTCTTCCAGTTCCCGATCACCAAGGCGTGGCAGGCCCTCTCGCGCATCCTGAGGATGCGCTTGAGCAGTCCCTGGAATCCCTTCCTGTTCGTCTTCGTGGTCCTGCCCCAGTTGCTGTACCTGGCGTACTGGCGCAGGGCGCGCCGCGCTCCGGGCGGCCTCGCCCGCCGGATCTACCGAAAACTCGACTACGTGACGCTCGGTTACGTGAGCGTACTTCGCCGCGGCGAGCGTCCGTGAGCATTCTGGCGGGCCGATGGGGGCGACGGGTTGCCCGCCGGAGTTTTCCGCCGTGCGTGTATCTTTCCAGCCCCCCGCACATGGACGGCGACGTGGCCCTCCGGCATACAAGCTTCCTGGCCCCAGAACTATCGAGCCGTTACCGGTGAGGCTGGTCTACTTTGCTCCGTCCGACATCCAGGTGGCTCGCGTCGACCGCCAGTGCATCGTCAACTTCTGCGATGCGCTCCAGGGGATCGGCGTCGAGGTCGAGCTCGTTGCCATCGGCATCCGCCTGATCGAGGGCGAGACGGCGTCGGCGCACCCGCTGGACCTCTATCGGATCCGCGAGCCGTTTCCGGTGCGCATCGTCCCGGTCCCGGTCAGTCAGACGAGTCCCGACTGGTGGATCGGCCTGGTCCGCCTCCTCGTCCATTCCTGGCGGGGACTGCAGGAGACCGTCGCGGCGCGTCGGGATCGTCCGACGGTCCTGTACACGAAGAACTATGGTCCGGCGATGGTCCTGCTGGCGCTGCGTACACTGCGTCGTCGTGCGGTGCGCGTCGCGTTCGAGCCACATCTCCCCCCGCCCACGCGACTGCACGCCGCGGTGCTCCGTGCCTGCGATCATGTCTTCGCCAATACATATCGCCTCGCGGACGATCTCGTCGCCGATCATGGCCTCGATCCCGCGCG
>DATLHO010000174.1:0-3359 GCA_035539855.1 Kapaibacterium sp. (SeqCode)
GTTCTCGTTGCCGACGATCAGGGCAGTGGCCCGGCGGATGATCCGATCGAACAGTCGCTTCCGGGAGCTGTAGACGGCGCCGCCGCGGACCGCCCGGCGATACATCACCGTCAGACGCTGGCGCATCGTCGTCGGGGCGACCGTGCTCTCGAACTGGCTCTGGCGGATGACGTGGATCGCGTCGTCGACATCGAAGACGACCGGGCGACCGGCAAGGCGAAGCAGCGGCAGCAGCCACCAGGTGAGAACACGCTGGATGAACACGACGTCGGACGAGCGCATCGCGTCGAACAGCTCCCGGATCGTCCAGGTCCTCGGGCTTCCGTCGGTGTGCGGCACGTAGAACGGACGGATCGTCCAGCCCTCGGCCTCGAGGTCGGGATAGAACTGCACGATGCGCAGTCGCGTCGCCGGGTTCTCGATGCCGACGAACGCGATGACGCAGAGTGTGCGCCGTCGAACCGGTTCGGTACTCATACGTTCGTCATGTCTTCCGCCGGCGCTTCGGTCGCGTTCCGACCGCGGCCCAGTCCGAGTGTCGAGGCGAGCTTGCCGATGCCGAGCCGCACAAGATAGCGGCTGAGCCTGGGCGAGCGCCACGTCAGGGCGAGGCCTCGGAGCAGGAGCAGCGCGCCGAGGTCCACGCGCGACAGCAGCATCAGTCGCTGCGCTGCACCCGGACGGATGCCGACGGACTCGAGCTCCGCGGCCCGCTCGCGCACGCGCTGCCAGCGCGCGACGCACGCGTCGATCTCCGAGCGCCACGTGCCGCGGCCGGGCACACGCACGCGCCAGTCGAACTCCGACGCGCCGACGACGTTGGCGCCATGCTGGCGGTACTGCATCAGCGCCTCGTCGACGCGATGGATGCCGCCGTGCGCCGAAGCCACCGCCGCGAACCAGTGATCGTGAAAGCCGAACGATGCCGGGATCACCGGGTAGCGCCGCGCGAGCTCCGCGTCGAAGAGCATCGTGCATCCATTGACAACGTTGGCGACAAGGATCTCGTCGAGCCGGTCGTGCTCGACGCCCTGCTTCGACGCGCGCCAGACGCTCTCGTGCTCGATGCGTTCGCCGCGCAGCATCTGCATGTCGGAGTGCACGAGCGACAGCGGACCGGCTTCGGCAATGCTCGCGACGAGCCGCGCGATCTTCTCCGGATGCCAGATGTCGTCCTGATCGGCGCACGCGATGAGCTCCGCGCCGAGCTCCGCGGCGCGCGCGATCGTGCGCTCGAAGTTCCGGCGGTGTCCGAGCCGCTCGGGGTTCGGCGACCAGACGAAGCGCGAGTCGTCGACGAACGGCGCGAGCGCGGGCTCGGCCATCAGCCTGCGTGCGTCGCCGTCGATGCCGATCACGCAGAACCACTCGGCGTAACTCTGCGCCGCGATCGACGAGAGCTGCTCGCGAAAGAACTCGATCGGCGGCTCATAGGCGGCCAGCGCGATGCCGACGAGTGGGGATGTCGCGTGCATCGTCGTGCCGCTCATCGTGCCCGCCCCGGGATCTCCACCGTCCAGTCGTACGGCGCGACGCGGATCGACGTCGTCTCACCGCGCTCGATCGCGCCGGACCACAGGCTCCAGTCGTACCAGCGCGGCCGATCGGTCCTGAACGTCGTCGCAGCCGAAAGCACGACGAGCACGAGCAGCCCGGCCGCGATCCGCCTCCATCGTCCGGCCAGTGCCAGAAGCAGCATCCAGATCAGCAGAACGCGCGGGACGAAGAAGTACCGATCACCGTGCCCGAACGGAACGAGGTTGAAGGGATCCTCCTTCACTCTCACCACGCCGCTCAGTGCGTAGAACGCGACCGCCGCAAGCAACGTCGCGAGCAGCATGCGCCGGCCGCGTCTGGTGATGCCGGCGAGCGCCGCAACCAGGAGCAGACCAAGCACGATGCCGAGCACGGCGGTGGCGCCTGCCGGAAGGTCGTAGGGGATGTTCCGTCCGAGAAAGGTCACCGCGAGGAGCTTCGTGCCGACGGCCGCGAGACCGTCGGAGACGATCGACGCGGCGGCCTCGCGCTGCGTGAGCGTGCCGGTGCCGAGGAGCGATCCGATCTGCACCAGCGCGGTGATCGACGCGACGGCGGCCAGCGCGAGCCGGTGGCGCGATCGGCGATCGCGCAGCGCGGCGATCACGAAGAACGGAGCGATCGGAAGGATGAACGGACCGCTGAGTCCGATGAGCGCCAGCGTCGAGAGATCCCCGACCCATTCGCGCGCACGTGTCGGCGCTTCGATCGCGAGCAGCGGAAACGCGGCGAGGACGAGCGACCACTGGATGTAGCAGAGGTTCAGATAGACTTCACCGTCGTGCGGCACGAGCGGCACGACCAGCGCGGCGACCCACCCATGGGGTATCGTCACGCGCGGCGACATCAGGCGTCCGCACACGAAGAGCATCGATGCCAGCGCGGCGATCGCGTAGAACGCGGGGATCGCCGCGACCGGAGCGCTCACGACGCCGAGCCACGCGACGAGCCGCCCGACGACGAGCGTGTACCCCGCATACGGCTCGAAGAGCACGCCGAGTCCGTGCGTCCAGGCGTCACGAAAGAGCACGGCGTCGTCGGCGATGAGCTGGGGCAGCAGCAGCGCCTCGGGCTTGCGAAAGAACAGGATGAGCGCGACGAGCCCAAGCGCCGCGACGAGTCCCCGAACGCTGAGTGCGCGGGGCAGCCACGTAGGGCCGGACGGACCGAGCGAGCCGGCGACGGGCCGTCGCGTGTCGCGCAGACTCGGCCAGGAGCTCGTCCCGGACTGATCGTCGATCGTCGTGATCTGCTGGCTCATAGTGCTTCGCGGCTCAGGTGCCCGCCGCGCGATCGCTCGCGAACGGACTGCCGGCGCGATAGGGCGCGTCCGGACGGAGGAACCGTGCGTTGTCGATCGCGGCGCCGGCGTCTCGCTTGCGCGCGACCGCGATGATGTGGAAGGGCTGGTGCGCCTCGATGGCGACGATCTCCAGCCGCAGATGGTCGAGGATGCGCGCCACCAGCGCACTGTCGAAGACGTGATGATGCAGGCAGCGGTTCTCGATGTTGCGCAGCGACCGTGCACGGAATTCCTCCGGCGTGCCGGCCGGCGGGTCCATGCGCAAATCGTGCAGCGCAAGGATCTCTTCGACGTGCGTCTGATCGTCCTCTCCCCGTCCGATGCGCTCGTCGTCGATGAGGTGATCCAGCGTGCTCACCGGGCGACGGTGATCGAACGTGCCGTCGCGATGCGGGACGATGAGCACGAGCGTGCCGTCGATCTCGAGAATGCGCAGCCACTCGCGCAGCGCGCGCAGCGGATCGGCGATGTGCTCGATCGTGTGCGACGACAGGACGATCCCGAAGGACTCGGAGGCGAT
>DATLHO010000175.1:0-60474 GCA_035539855.1 Kapaibacterium sp. (SeqCode)
CCCCCTACCTTATCCCCACACCCGCTCGAGGCCCTTCCACCGGTTGATACTTCGTGCAGGCCGCACCGAACAATGGTGCGGCGACGCTGTGCGTTGGCGCTATGCTGACGGGTGCCGGCGATGGCATCCACCTTCGACCTCCCCCTCCAATCCTCCCCAGGGACAACCTGTCCCCGATCCGGCCATCAGCGCTTGCCTGCACCCTGCAAGCCAGGGGTCCTCGCGACCCATGACGCGTT
Source organism: Kapaibacterium sp. (SeqCode) (assembly GCA_035539855.1). Taxonomy (GTDB): domain Bacteria; phylum Bacteroidota; class Ignavibacteria; order OLB7; family OLB7; genus DATLHO01. Next base: position 240 of record DATLHO010000175.1, read on the forward strand.
GAAACGAGCCTCGGACCTCACAAGAACCAGCCTCCCAGGAGGAGACACATGAAGGGCTACCGGACCTACCGAACATTCATCCTGTTCTGCGGGACACTGCTGCTTGCAGTCACGCTTCCGCTGCGGGCACAGCAGGACTGCAGCCAGTCCTGGACACTCGACGCAGACTTCGAAACGGGCGTCTCCATCAACGTCGCGATCGGCAACGACGAGATCGCGCTCGACCCGTTCACAGCTCCCCTTCCGTTCGTCTACGTCGCGGCATCAGCGCGCGGTACGGCGGTGCGGATCGACATCAACACCGGCGCGATTCTCGGTGAGTACCTGACGTCGCCGTCCGGAATGGGGCGTGATCCGTCGCGCACGACGGTCGACAAGCTCGGCAACGTCTGGGTGACCAACCGCGCCGAGTTCGGCGGCGGAAAGGGCTCGATGACGCGCATCGGCGTGATCATCGGCGGGACACGCGGCACCAAGAACGGCGACGGCTCGTTCACCGACGATCCGCTCGGCCAGTACCTGCGCCCGCCGTTCCTGTACAGCACGGTCAGCGATCGTGACGGCGACGGTTACATCAAGACCTCCCGCGGCCTCGGCAACATCCTGCCGTGGACGAACGCGGCCGGCGCGGACATCAATGGCGGCGTCTCGACCGCCGACGACGAGGCGATCATCAACTACACGCGCGTGGCCGGCACCGGCGCGCGCACCGTCGCCGTCGATGCGAACAACGACGTATGGGTCGGCGGAACCGGCGACAACGAGCACGAGAAGATCAGCGGCGTGACGGGCCTGCCGATTCCCGGGACGTTCTTCGTGATGCCTGCCTTCTGCGGCGGCTACGGGGGCCTCGTCGACGGCAACAACGTCCTGTGGTCGGCGCGCGGTCGGTTTGGCGATCTCCTTCGTTACGACGCCAACACGCCGGTTCCCCCGGCGGCCGGCTCGGTCGCGACGTGCATTCCGCCGGGCACGCGCGGTGATTACGGGCTCGGCATTGAGCCCGGAACCGGGAACATCTGGCAGACCTCGCTGTCGGGCGGATTCGTCTCGAAGCTCACGCCGGCCGGCGCGCTCATCGCGCAGTACGGGCACGGCAACACGTACGCTCAAGGCGTCGCCGTCGACGCCTCCGGAAACGTCTGGGTCGCCCATTCCATTCTTGGTCCCGGGACGACCGTTGGCCACCTGCGTACCAACGGAACGTTCGTCGGCAACGTGCCGCTGCCCGGAGGAGCCGGTCCGTCCGGCGTCGCGATCGATGCCAACGGGAAGATCTGGGTGACGAACCTCTACACGAACAACGTCTCCCGCATCGATCCGACGGCCGGACCGATCGGCGGCGGCGGCTTCCCCCTCGGCGCGGTCGACCTGACCGTCAGTCTCGGCGCGGGAGCCGGTCCGTACAACTACTCCGACATGACCGGCTTCGTCTCGCTCGGCTCCTCGACGCCGTCAGGCACGTGGTCTATCATCCATGATGGCGGCGTCGCCGCCGGCGAGTGGGGCGAGCTCGAGTGGAACGCCACGCAGCCCGAGGGTACTACGATCGCCGTCGAAGTCCGCGCGGCCGATGCACAGCTCGACCTCGCCGACGAGCCGTGGCTCGCGGTCACCAGCGGCGAGCCGTTCTGCGACGACGGCATCGATGGACGCTACATCGAGATCCGCGTGACGCTCACGCGCACCAGCGGTGACGGCATCCCGTCGGTGCAGGACCTGACGCTCAGTTGCTGCAACGAGCCGCCGGTCGCCGTCTGCGAGGACCTCGAGCTTGCGGCCGACGAAAACTGCCTGGCGAACCCCGGCCCGTATGACATCGGCGGCGAATCGTACGATCCCGACGGCGAAGGCGACATCCAGGTCACGCTCGCGATGTCACCGGAGGGTCCGTTCGGCCTCGGCGATCACCTCGTGACGCTGACGGTCACCGACGCCGACGGCGCAACCGACGAGTGCACCGCAACCGTCTCCGTGATCGACGCGACCGCGCCGGTGATCACGCTCAGCAGCACGGTGATCTCGCCGTGGCCGCCGAACCACAACTACACGACCGTCACGATCGCGGACATCATCGCCGCGGTCGCCGACAACTGCGATGCGACACTGGAGATCAGCGACGCGACGATCACGAGCGTCAGCAGCGACGAGGTGGAGGACGCCGCCGGCAACGGTGACGGCTCGACGCTGAATGACATCGTCATCGCCGGCGACTGCCAGTCGGTCGACGTGCGCGCCGAGCGCAGCGGATCCGGCAACGGCCGAGTCTATCGCATCAACTGCGCGATCACCGACGCTTCGGGCAACACCGGCACGGCGACCTACCTGGTGCCGGTCCGCAAGAACGAGGGCGCGGGCGGCGAGGCAGTAGCCGACGATCCGGCCTATACCGTCAATGGCAGTTGCGGCGGCGGCGCGAAGCCCGCGATGCCGGGCGTGCGCATCGTCGAGGGATACTCGCTCGAGCAGAACATCCCGAACCCGTTCAATGCGACGACGGAGATCCCGTTCGCCATTGCCGCACCGGGTCATGTCTCGATCGGAGTGTTCGACGAGGTGGGCGCACGTGTCGCGACGCTCGTCGATTCCGAGCGGCCCGCCGGCGCGCAGAGCGTCACCTTCGACGCCAGCGCGCTGCCGAGCGGCAGCTACTTCTACGTCCTCGAGGCGGCGGGCGTCAAGCTCGCCCGCCGACTGACGCTGTCGAAGTGATCGAGTCGACAGCAACGCGATGAACGTCGAAAGGGCGACGGCAATGGTGCCGTCGCCCTTTCGCGTTTCAATCATTCAATCGCTATTCCTAGTTCATCGACACTCGCGTCGGCGTGTCGACGCCGAGGTCGACGAGCTGCCCTTCGGATGAGAGGCTCACGAACGCGAGCACCACACGCTCGATGCCGCCGCTCTCGTCGCCGAGCTCGTGGTCGGCGCCGCGGCCGAGCTCGCTGACGTCGATGCGATCGCCGCGGAACGTGATCGCGACGACACGATGATCATCGTTGGGACCGACTGCGATGCGCAGCGAGCGTGGCGCATCGACCTGGAAGTAGCTCGTGCCGTAGGGAGCCAGCCGAGCGCGCGACGGCCGGTAGGCCGCGGGCACCGTGCCGATGTCGACGACCGCCGGACGCGTCCGGCGTCCGTGCGCCGCCGCGCTGCTGCCGTAACCGAACTCGCCGGAGCCCTCGTCCTGCAGGTAGTTCGCGACCGCGAAGCGCGTGAGCACCTCACGCCAGTCGAGCCTCGAGCCGGCGCCGCCGGCGACAAGTGCGTCGGCGATGCGCTGCACGCCGATGCCTTTGGTTCCGACCAGCCGATGGATGTAGGCCTCGCCCTGCTGCTCGTAGAGGTACCGCATCAGCATCATACCGCGCTGGTAGTCGATCTGGCTGTGCCCGGCGTTCTCGTCGCTCCATCGGAACATCGGCGAGTTCGTGTTCGCCATGTACTCGCCGTTCGGCAGGCGGAAGCCCGTGATCACCGTCGCCAGCTCGCTCAGCGCCTCGGTGTAGAAGCGCTCGCTCGTCGGGTTGCGACCGAACTGAATCAGGTGCTGATACTCGTGCGCGATCGTCGAGAGCAGTCGCCGCACGCTCCGGAGCCCCTCGCGCGAGTCGATGTAGAGCATGTTGAGCTCGTTCGACGACGAGACCTCCGAGCGCGCGTACTGGTCCTTCGTGTGGAAGTACCCGAGCAGCGTCAGCCCGTCGGTGGCGGTGTTCGGGATGTCGAACAGCAGGAAGTCGTCCTTGCCGCCGACCTTGAACCGCACAGGGCTCGCTCCGAAGACCTCCTGCTCGTTCTCGATGATGCCCTTGGCGGGATTGCGAGAGCCGGCCGGCGTCGCCGTGTCGAGACCGCGCGCGAGCTCGGCGAGCATCGCGCGATCGATGCGCGCGGTGTCGCGGTTGTCGACCCAGATGCGCGCGAAGCGCCCGTCGTGCACGAGCGTCGCGCGCACGCGATCGTACTCGGCGTCGCCGGAGCCGATGACCCAGAACGACCGCTCGGAGCCCACGCGCAGCTCGCGGCCCGAGGGCGCGGCATACGCATCCTGGGCGACGATGAAGCCGACGAGCGCCATCAACAGCGCGAGCGCGCCATGCGCCCGGAAGGGATTGTGCATCGAGATTGGGAAGAAGGGATTCGGACCGGACCGCGGCGCCCGTCCGGCGCGCGTGTCCCAGAGTAACGACGCAGAACACGCCGCGCTAGTGCGCGGCGCGTGCACCGCTCGCGCGGACGCGACGAGGCTCCCAGGGATGCCAGTGGGAGCCTCGAATTCGCTCTGCATTCACCCGTTTTCGCGCGTCGTCAATCGATCGTCGTCACGTTGCGCTGGAGCTTGAAGCGGAGCTGGACCTGTCCGTCGTAGCCCTTGTACGAGCCGGCCTGACGGAAGCTCTCGCGCTGCTTCGTGACGTTGCCGAGCTTCTCCCAGCACACGCCCATCTGGTAGTGACTCCACGGGGCGATCCAGCTCTCGGAGTGGTTGCCGGAGCGCAGGGCCGCGGTGTAGGCGTCGATCGCCTCGCGATGGGAGCCCCGCGCCTGCAGGGACTGGCCGAGCGCGTAGTTCGCGATCGCCCGCTGCGACGCGCTGATGCCGCGCGTCGCGAGCGTCGCACGCGCGATTCGCTCGGCCTCCGCGGAGCCCTGCGAGGCGGCCGCGTTGGTCGCGCGCACGAGCTGGCGGTCGACGTCGGACATCGGCGACTTCAGCAGCGCTTTTGCTCGTCGCTGCGCCGTGAGATCCTCGGGTGAGGTGTGTCCCGGGCTCTTCACCGCGCGCTCGTACGCCTTGACCGCGAGCGACCGGTCGCCGAGCATCTCGTTGCAGACGCCGAGCAGATACCAGCTGTGCGCGCGCAGGACGTTCTCGTTGCCGTCGCGCAGGAACCGCTGCAGGTACCCGCGGGCGCGCGTGAAGTCGTTGCGCTGGAAGTACGCCATGCCGGTGCGCCCGACGCTCATCGTCGTGATCGCGCGGAAGTCGTTGTTGCCCGCCTTCGCGACACGCTCGAACCACGGCACGGCGCGCTCGGGCTGCTGCTGGTCGAGAAACGCCGAGCCGATCGCATACTGGATCGCGACGTTCTTCGGATATCGGCGCGCCATCGTCTCGAGTCCCGACAGTCCCCTCTTGAGATCGTCCCGGTGGTAGATGTTCAGCAGCGCCACGATCAACTGCGCGTCGTTGCGGAAGTACCGCCCTCGCGCGGCCGCCGTTTCGATCTCGCGAATGCCGAGCGCGGCATCCCCCTTGATCCCTCCCATCCCGATGACGACCTGCCCAGCCTCCGGAATCGTTCCGAAGACATAATGGAAGATCCCGAGCCCGAGGTACGCGTCGTAGAGCTTCGGATCGGCGCGGACGACCTCGCTCAGCCGGTCGTGACAGGCCTTGGCCGAGAGCGCGGCGGACATGACGTTCTCGGCGCGCGCGTTGCTGATCGCCCTGAAGCCGTAGGTCATGCCCAGAAAGAGCTTCGCGACGTGGTCACGGGGATTGGCCTTCAGGCGCGCCTCGGCCGCCTTGATGCCCCGTTCGCTCGCGCTCATGTAACGCGCAAGCTGTTCCGGGCGTGCATCGAAGACGTAGCTCCAGAGGTGCACGTTCGCGCGGTAGAAATATCCGCGTGGATCCTTCGGATCGGCGGCGATCGCGCGGTCGAAGCTCCGGGCGGCCTCGTCGAACTGGACGTTGTAGAGCTGCTCGATCCCCTTCATCACGTTCTCGTCGACGGCGTTCGCCCGAGCCGTGGACGCGGCCGTCAGGAGAGCGACGGCGACAGCGGCCATCGCAAGCGCTCGCGTGGATGGTCTTCTCATCGGATGTCGAGGGATTTCCATGGTGCTGAAGATCGAAACGGATCGTTGCGTGCGCAGGCACCCGGGTGCGCCGGGCGCACCTATATTACAGGTTCGTCGGCTCCGGATTCCAGGACACTGGGACGACGCAGAGTGCCGCCAAAAGGTTCATGGGGATAGACAATGGAACAGAACGAGTTCGACCGAATGATAAACGGCATCTCCGCGGATGAGGGGCCGATCCGACAGGTAACGATTCCTGAGGAGGCGATCGCCGAGCTGACGCGCGAGCAGGCCGACGAGCTCGTCGCCCGCTACGGGTCCTCGACGCTGCTGACGCTGCCGGCCAGCGAGCAGCGGTTCTTCCGGTGGCTCCGCGAGAACGATCCGAGCGTCTGGTCGGATCTCTGGGGAGACGACGAGGAGTACCTCGTCAGCATCGGCTACCTGCCTGAGCTGCTCCCGAAGCGCCGCGGATTCCTGATCTGCGACCTCGTCGAGCAGCAGAACTTCTTCTTCACCGAGCAGAGCATCACGCCCGAGGACGGGAAGATCTTCCTCGACGCCGCTCTGGACATCGTCCACCAGAACGGCCAGCTCACGATGGAGCAGGCGTTCGTCATCGAGGCGTGGCGCGCGCCGATCGACCAGTGGCGCTTCGCGTTCAACTACCGCGTGCCGCTCGAGCAGGTCAAGTCGATGGTGCTCTGGCTCATCTCGGAGGGAATACTCCTGCTTCCGCCGGAGGAGCAGGACACGCCGCCGGCCGACGATGGCGAGATGACCGCATCGGGAGACAACGACAACGACTGGGAGCAGGACAACGAGAATGGCGATGAGTGAGAGCGTTCGGTCGGTCGTTCTGAAGTTCGGCGGCACCTCGGTGCGCGATGCCGACGCGATGTTCCGCGTGGTCGGGATCGTCGAGCGTGAGCGCGGCGGGCGCCCGGTCGTCGTGACCTCGGCCTGCGCGGGCGTGACCGACCAACTGCTCGAGTGCGCCCGGCGTGCCGGCGCGCGCCGACGGAACGAGGCGCTCGAGCTCGTCGCCGGTCTGCGCGAGCGGCACCTGGCCATCCTCGACGCGATCGCGCCGGTTTCGTATGCGCACGCGCGCGAGGAGCTCGTCGCGATGCTCGACGAGATCGAGCGGCTCGTCAACGGAGTGCTCCTTCTGCAGGAGTTGACCCCGCGCACGGTCGACATGTTCGCGAGCTACGGCGAGCGGCTGTCGTCGGTGCTGCTGCGCTCGGCGTTCGAGGCGCGCGGCTGGCGCGCGGCGCTTGCCGACTCGCGTCGCTTCATCGTGACCGACGCCGATCACTGCAACGCGCGCCCGATCATGCCGGAGATCGACCGGCGCACGGCCAGCGAGCTCGTGCCGATGCTCGAGCACAGCGACGTCGTCGTCGCGCAGGGATTCATCGGCTCCACGCTCGACGGCGTCACGACGACGATCGGCCGCGGCGGCTCCGATCACAGCGGAGCGCTCGTCGGCGCCGCGCTCGGCTCGCGCGAGATCCAGATCTGGACCGACGTCAGCGGCATTCTCACGGCCGATCCCCGGGTCGTGCCCGGCGCGCGGGTCGTGCCGGAAGTGACTTTCAGCGAAGCCCGCGAGCTGGCGTACTTCGGCGCGAAGGTGCTGCATCCCGACACGATCGTTCCGGCGCTCGCGCGTGGCATTCCTGTGGTTGTGCGCAACTCGATGAAGCCTGACGATCCGGGCACGCGCATCCTGCCGGACGGAGCCGCGATCGCCGCGGGCATCCACTCGATCACGGTGAAGAAGGGCATGTCGGTCGTCGAGCTCACCGATCGCAGCGGCGCGGTCGGCGACTGCGCGGTGGAGGACAGCCTGCCACTGTTCCGCCGGCACGGCATCGAGGTCCAGTGTGCGCTCGCGGTCGAATCGCACGCGCTCGCGGTCGTCGAGGCCTCGGCGATGGACGACGTCATGATGACCGAGCTGACCTCGCGCTACACCGTCTCGCAGACGAGTCCGACGGCGGTGCTGGCGCTGATCGGCGCCGGCCTGCGCGCGGCCTCGAACGTCATCGCCGAGCCGCTGGCCGCGCTCGCCGCCTGGCCGATCCGCTTCATCATCGCCGGTTCGAGCGACCACGTTGTGCTCGTCGGCCTCGACGAGGCTCACGCCTCCGACGCGCTCCTGGCAGTGCACCGCAGGATCTTCGACGACGCGACCGACAGCGCGCGGTAGTCGCCGGAACGCGCGCCGTAACGATCCTTGTGCTCTTTCGGATTGCGGTTATCTTCCTCGGTTGCCACGGTATATTCCGGGCTTCACGACCCATAACGAGCGTTGGCCTTCCGACGCTCGCTCTTTTGCAGACCGATATGTTCCCGCAGCTCACCGACCCCGATTACAGCGCCATCGAGCGCGACGTCCTCGACTTCTGGAAGCGCGAGGAGATCTTCCGCCTCTCGATCGAGACGCGTCCGGAGACGCGGCCGTGGACGTTCTACGAAGGACCGCCGACAGTCAACGGCGTGCCCGGCATCCACCACGTGTTCAGCCGCGCGCTGAAGGATCTCTTCTGCCGCTACAAGACGATGCAGGGCTACCGCGTGCATCGCAAGGCCGGCTGGGACACGCACGGACTGCCGGTGGAGATCGCGCTCGAGAAGCAGCTCGGGTTGAAGGAGAAGGGCGAGATCGAGACGAAGGTCGGCGTCGGCGAGTTCAACCGCATGGCGCGCGAGCTCGTCTTCGAGCACATCAACCGCGACAGCGGCTGGCGCGAGCTCACCGAGAAGATGGGCTACTGGCTCGATCTCGACGACGCGTACATCACGTGCACGAACGAGTACATCGAGTCGGTCTGGTGGGGACTCTCCGAGTTCTACGACAAGGGCTCGATCTATCGCGGCTTCAAGATCGTCCCGCAGTGTCCGCACTGCGAGACGCCGCTGTCGTCGCACGAGCTCGCCCAGGGCTACATGGACGTGCGCGATCCGTCGCTCTACGTCAAGGCCCGCGTCCTCGACGGCCAGACGACCTACGAAGGCGCGCCCATCCCCGACGGCACGTCGTTCCTCGTGTGGACGACCACGCCGTGGACACTCATCAGCAACGTCGCGCTCGCGGTCGGTCCGCTGGTGGACTACGTGCTGGTGCGCACGCCCGAGGAAGAACACTACATCCTCGCCGAGGCGCGCCTCGCCGCGCTCGACACCGAGAGCGCGTGGCAGGTCCTCGCGCGCTATCGCGGCGCCGATCTCGTCGGCGTGCGCTACGAGCGCCTCTTCGACTACGTCGCGATCGCCGAGGGCGAGGAGCCCCGCGTCGTCACCGGCGACTTCGTCTCGACCGAGGATGGCACCGGCATCGTGCACATCGCGCCGGCGTTCGGCCAGGACGACTACGAGGTCTATCGACGCGAGGGCACGCTTCCGTTCCTGCAGCCGGTCACCGCAAGCGGTCGCTTCACCGACGAGGTCACGCCGTGGGCCGGTCGTCCGGTCAAGACGCTGCGCTTCGAGGATCGAGTCGAGGAGGGCGTCGACAAGGAGATCGTCATCGAGCTCAAGAAGCGCGGCATGGTGCTCCGCTCGAGCAATGACTACCTGCACAGCTACCCGCACTGCTGGCGCTGCGACAATCCGCTGATCTACTATGCCCGCGACTCGTGGTTCATCCGCACCACCGAGTACGCGCATCAGATGATCGACGAGAACCGGCGAATCCGCTGGCAGCCGGAGGAGATCGGCAGCGGTCGCTTCGGCAACTGGCTCGAGGACAACAAGGACTGGTCGCTCTCGCGCGACCGGTACTGGGGCACGCCCCTTCCCATCTGGGTCAACGAGAGCGATCCCAACGATCACATCGTCGTCCGTTCGATCGACGAGCTGATGGCCGGCGAGTACGAGCGTGAGGATGGCTCGCTGGTGCCGATGGCCGAGCTGCGCGAGAGCCTCGACCTGCACAAGCCGTTCGTCGACCACGTCGTCTTCCGACGCGACGCGAAGGTGTACCGTCGCACGCCGGAGCTCATCGACGTCTGGTTCGACTCCGGCTCGATGCCGTTCGCACAGTGGGGCTATCCCCGGACAGGGCGCGAGACCTTCCACGGCCGGTTCCCGGCCGACTTCATCTGCGAGGGAATCGACCAGACCCGCGGTTGGTTCTACACGCTGCACGCGATCGCGACGCGGCTGTTCGAGAGTCCGGCGGCGAAGAACATCCTCGTCAACGGACACGTGCTCGATCGCAACGGCCAGAAGATGTCGAAGCGTCTCGGCAACACGGTCGATCCGTTCCTGATGATCGATCGCTACGGCGCCGACGCGGTGCGGTGGTATCTGGTGACGAACTCGCCGGTCTGGAAGTCCGTACTCTTCAACGAGGAGGACATCCCGCGCACGGTCGTCGCCGACTTCTTCCGCGCGCTGACGAACACGTACAGCTTCTTCGCGCGCTACGCGAACATCGACGGGTTCCGCTATCAGGAGGCGCGCCTTCCGGTCAGCGAGCGCGCCGAGCTCGACCGCTGGATTCTCTCGGAGCTCAACAGCACGATCGCCGGCTATCGCGAGCACATGGATCAGTACGATCCGACGCGCGCGATGCGCATGGTCTCGGAGTTCAGCGTCGAGCAGTTGTCGAACTGGTACGTGCGGCGCAACCGCCGGCGCTTCTGGAAGTCGGAGATGAACGCCGACAAGCTCGCCGCCTACCAGACGCTCTACGAGTGTCTCAGCGCCGTGATCAAGATGATGGCGCCGCTGGCGCCGTTCCTGTCGGAGCATCTCTTCCGTGCGCTCAACGAGACGACCGTGCACGAGACGGTGCCGTCGGTGCATCTGGCGCAGATGCCGGAGCCCGAGACCGAGCTCGTCGACGCCGCGCTCGAGCGACGGATGGAGCGTGCCCAGAGCGTCGTCGCGCTCGCGCGCATGCTTCGCGAGAAGTCGAAGCTGAAGGTGCGCCAGCCCCTGCGCCGCATCCTCCTTCCGGTCTCCGGCGCCGACGAGCAGGAGGACTATCGCGCGGTCGAGGAGATCATCAAGGACGAGCTCAACGTCAAGGCCGTCGAGTACGTCGACGCCGGTGCGAGCGACGTCGTCCGTCGTAAGGCGAAGCCGAACTTCAAGGCGATCGGCCCGCGCTTCGGCAAGCAGGCCAAGGCCGTGGCCGCGGCGATCGGCGCGATGACGGCCGCCGAGATCACCGCCCTGCTGGCCGCCGGCAGCTTGACTCTCACGGCCGGAAATGATAGCTTCGATGTCTTTCCCGACGACGTCGAGATCCTACACGAGGACATCGAGGGATGGCTCGTCGCGTCGGAGGGCGCGGTGACTGTCGCGCTTGACACCGAGCTCGACGAAGCGCTCCTGAGCGAGGGCCTGGCACGCGAGTTCGTCAACCGCGTCCAGACGCTGCGCAAGGATTCGGGTCTGGACGTCACCGACCGCATCCGCCTCGTCTACGACACCGACGACGCGCTCGCCTCGGCACTCGAGTCGCAGCGCGACTACGTCATGAGCGAGACCCTCGCCGTGGAGCTCGTCGGCGGTGACGCCGGCGGAATGAGCGAGGTGGAGATCAACGGAATCGTGTGCCGCATCGCCGCGCGTCGCGTCGAAAACGTCACGACGGGCTGAGGCGATCGAGGACTACAACTACAAGCGACGAGAGTATAATGGCAGCTAAGAAACCTGTGAAGCCGACGGTGAAGAAGGCCACGAGCGCAGCCAAGGCCAGCCCGGCAAAGGCCAGCCCGGCCAAGGCCGGCGCTGCGAAGGCCGGCGCGGCAAAGTCGGGCTCCGCCAAGCCTGTCGCCACCAAGGCCTCCGCCCCGAAGGCCGGCGCCGCAAAGGCCGCCCCGACGAAGGCAGGCGCCGCGAAGGGGGCGACCAAGGGAACTGCCACCGCTGCGAAGAAGGCGACGACGACGGTCGCGAAGAAGGCCGTGGCGGTGAAGGCCGTCGTCGCGAAGAAGGCTGCCAGCAAGCCGGTCGCCGCTGCCCCGAAGGGCACCGGCGCCAAGGCGATTCCGCCCGAGCGCAACGAGCGCGGGCACCCGGCGCCCGAAGCCCGTCGCCTCGCGACGAACCCGCCGGCACAGCAGCCGGTACCGGCCGCCGCGCCACGTCGGCTGCGACCGACCAAGCCGACCAAGGAGATGTACTCCGCCGCGACCGGCACCAACACGTCCGAGCCGTTCCCGGCGAAGGAGCTCGAGAAGTTCCGCCAGCTCATTCACGACATTCGCGCCGAGAGCATCGAGGAGCTCGAAATGCTCACCGAGCAGCTCCGCGAGATGACCGCGCGCGAGGTCGGTGAGGACAACAACGCCTACTCGCTGCACATGGCCGAGCAGGGCACCGATGCGATGGAGCGTGAGAAGACGTTCCTGCAGGCGCAGCGCACGAGCGACTACGTCAAGAAGCTGGGCGAGGCTCTCGAGCGCATCCAGAACAAATCGTTCGGCATCTGCCGGATCTGCGGCCTGCGACTCGACAGCAAGCGCCTGCTCGCGGTGCCGGTCACGCAGGTCTGCACCGTCTACAAGAACACGAGCAAGCCGTGCGAGCCGGGCCGCCTGCACATGCAGGAGACGGGGGTCAACGAGGAAGACGTCGCCGGATAGCGAGTGCGCAACTACCTACTTCTTTCGCTGCTGCTCGTCCTCGCCGACCAGGCCACGAAACTGGCCGTCAAGGGGTTCGACCTCTTCGGCATCCGCCACGAGGGGATGCACCTCTACGAGAGCATCCAGGTGTTCCCCGGCAGCGATCTGCTCCGCTGGACGTTCGTCGAGAACCCGGGGATGGCCTTCGGCCTGAACTTCGGGATGCCGGTCGTGCTCAGCATCTTCTCGATCGGCGCGAGCGTCTTCCTCGTCATGATGCTGCGCAACGCGAAGCGCCATGACCGGCCGGGTCTGTCGGTCGCGCTCGCATTGATCCTCGCCGGAGCGGTCGGCAATCTGATCGACCGCGTCTTCTACGGTCTCTTCTACGGCTACGCCGGCCTCTTCTACGGAAAGGTCGTCGACTTCGTCGACGTCGACCTTCCGGACATGTCGATCTTCGGCCGGCAGTTCGAGCGCTTCTACGTCTTCAACATCGCCGACGCCGCTGTCTCGATCGGCGTCGTGCTGCTTCTGCTGTTCTATCCGTCGTCGAAACATCCGGAGACGCCGGAGACAACGCCACGCGACCCGGAGCTGATGGAGCCCTCCGGCAATGCGCCCGCCGCAGAAACACGGCACGAGGCCTGACGGCACAGCGACGATGCGCACAACGACGAATCGCACAACGACGAAGGCCGATCCGCAGCACTGCGGGTCGGCCTTCGTCGTTCCGGAGGCGCTACGACCCGCGGCCATTGTCTCCAGCGACCGGGCACAAACGAGACAGCCGGAGACCCTTGCGGGACTCCGGCTGTCGTGGTTTTCGACCGTGCTGTCGCAGCGACGGTCCGCTGATTCGATCGCGCTCTTCTACGGGAAGATGCCGAGCTCCATGTAGCTGCGGGCGACCTTGTCGATGGCGACGACGAAGGCGGCGGTCCGCAGGTCCTTGACTTTCTTGTTCGTGTCGAAGACGTGCTTGAGCTCGTAGAACGAGTTGATCATGGTCTCCTCCAGGCCCGAGTCGACGTAGTCGGCCTCATCGGCGCCGTGGACGAGAATCTGGCGCTCCGACTGCGAGAGGCTCGTGCCGGTGATGCGCTCGACCATCGTGACGATGCGGTTGTAGGAGCTCTCGTCGGCGCGCTTGCCGAGACGGCCGAAGCGCACGTGCGAGAGGTTCTTGAGCCACTCGAAATAGCTCACGGTGACGCCGCCGGCGTTGGTGTAGATGTCCGGGAGCATCCGGATGCCGCGCTGCAGAAGGACCTCCTGTCCGCTGGCGGTGACCGGGCCGTTGGCGCCTTCGGCGATCATCTTCGCCTTGACGCGCGGCGCGTTCTCTCCGTTGATCTGGTTCTCGAGCGCCGCGGGGACGAGGATCTCGCACTCGAGCTCCAGGACCGCCGCATTCGACTTGATGTTCTTGGCGTTCTTGAAGTTGAGAATCGATCCGGTCGCCTTGCGGTGCTGGAAGACCTCTTCGACATCGAGACCATTCTTGTCGTAGATGCCGCCCTCATACTCGCCGATGCCGACGATGACGCCGCCACCCTGCTGCAGGAACTTCGCGGCCCAGTAGCCGACGTTGCCGAGGCCCTGGACGACGATGCGCTTGCCCTCGATGCCCGGGGTCAGGTCGAACATGTTCGCGTTCTCGGCGGTCGAGAGCGCCTCGCGCACCGCGAAGAACACGCCGCGACCGGTCGCTTCGGCGCGTCCACGGATGCCGCCCTGCGAGACCGGCTTGCCGGTGACGCAGCCGAGAGCGTCGACCTGGTTCTGCACGACCGTCTGGTACGTGTCGACGATCCACGCCATTTCGCGCGGGCCGGTGCCGTAGTCCGGTGCCGGAACGTCGACCGCGGGTCCGATGCAGTTGCGACGGATGAGCTCCATCGTGTAGCGGCGCGTGACGCGCTCGAGCGTCTCGGCGTCGTACTTCTTCGGATCGATCTGTACGCCGCCCTTGGCGCCGCCGAACGGAACGTCGACGATCGCGCACTTGTAGGTCATCTGCGCGGCGAGGGCCATGACCTCGTCCTGCGTCACGTGCTCGGCGAAGCGGATACCACCCTTCGTAGGCAGACGATGGTGCGAATGCTGGACGCGCCATCCGGTGAACACCTGGATGTCGTTGCCGACGCGCACCGGGAAGCGAACCATGTACACCGAGTTCGGCACACGGATCTGATCGAGAATCCCTCGCGGGTAGTTCGTCGCGGCCGCTGCCTTCTCGAAGTTCTGCTCGACCGTCTGATAAAACGACGGCTCTGCCGAGATCACGTTCGTGAGCTTCGTGATCCCCTTGAGCGGCGGCTCTGCGGGATTACCGGCGGCTACCGCAGCCACCCTGGCGCTTTTCGCCGCGCCATTCGTCGAGGGCTTTGCGGCCTTTCTCGACGACGTCCCTTTCTTGTTGTCAGCCATTGCAGTCGTATGCCTCGAATGGGTTTATGCTCGCCCCTTCTCTGCCATCTCGATTCGCGCCGGCCACACCTCGGCAGCCGGCCTGTGCATCGTCCTAGAGATTGCCGCGCTCGGCCTGGTCGCGCTCGATCGCCTCGAAGAGCGCCTTGAAATTCCCCTTGCCGAACGACTCTCCCCCACGACGCTGGATGATCTCGAAGAACACCGTCGGTCGATCCTCGACCGGCTTGGTGAAGATCTGAAGCATGTATCCCTTGTCGTCGCTGTCGACAAGGATGTTGAGACGACGGAGCTCCTCGATCGGCTCCTGAATGCCGCCGACGCGCTCGAGCAGATCGTCGTAGTACGCCTGCGGCACCGTGATGAACTCGACGCCGTTGTTGCGCATCTTCTCGACGGTCTCGAGGATGTTCTCGGCCTCGAGCGCGATGTGCTGCACGCCGGCGCCCTTGTAGAAGGTCACGTACTCCTCGATCTGCGACTTCTTCAGCCCCTCGGCCGGCTCGTTGATCGGGAACTTGATCCACTTGTTCTCGTTGGCCACCACCGTCGAGCGCAGCGCCGAGTACTCGGTCGAGATGTCGTTGTCGTCGAAGGAGACGAAGCGCGTGAAGCCGAAGACGTCGCGATAGAAGTTGACCGTCTCCTCCATCTTGTTCCAATCGACGTTGCCGACGATGTGGTCGATGTGCTTCAGGCCGACCGACTGCGCAAGGGTGTCGGTGCGCTCGACGAAGTTCGGCAGGAAGAATCCGTTGTAGCCGGTGCGCTCGACGAACGAGTGGACGGTGTCGCCGTAGGTCGCGATCGTCGCGATGCGGACCGTGCCGTTGGCGTCGGTCGTGTCGACGGGCTCCATCACGCCACGCGCGCCCTTGCTGGTCGCGATCCGATAGGCCTCCTCGGCGTTCTCGACGTGGATGGCGATGTCGCGCACGCCGTCACCGTGCCGGGTGACGTGCTCGGAGATCGGCGAGTCCGGCGTCAGCGGCGTCGTCAGGACGAGCCGCACCTTGCCCTGCTCCAGGAGGTACGACGCGCGGTCGCGCACGCCGGTCTCAGGACCGAGGTATCCTGCCAGACGGAAGCCGAGGGCGCGACGGTAGAAGTACGCCGCCTGCTTCGCATTGCCGACGTAGAACTCGACGTGGTGCATTCCGCGGATCGCGAAGAGGTCGTGTCCCTGCTCGGCCTGGCGAAGCTGATCTGCTGTTTCCATATGCGTGGCGCTCGGTTGAGTTTGGTGTCTGCTCGGGAGGCTACTGCACCACCAGTTCCTTGAGCACCTTCTCGAGCGCTTCGACGCAGCGCTTGTTCTGCTCCTGGGTTCCGGTGGAAATGCGAAGACAATGCGGCAGTCCGAAGCCGGTGAGCGGACGGGTGATCACGCCGCGGCGGATCAGGCCGTCGAACACCCG
This sequence comes from Kapaibacterium sp. (SeqCode), assembly GCA_035539855.1. Taxonomy (GTDB): domain Bacteria; phylum Bacteroidota; class Ignavibacteria; order OLB7; family OLB7; genus DATLHO01. The sequence continues at coordinate 16,498 of DATLHO010000175.1, forward strand.
CTGGACGGTGTCGGCCGTGCGGAAGTCGATCATCACGAAGTTCGCGAGCGACGGCACGAAGCGCAGTCCGAGCCGCTCGAACTCCGCATGGTAGTACATCAGCGATTCGCGGTTGAGATCGATCGTGCTGCGGAGGAACTCCTGGTCGCGCAGCGCGGCAAGTCCCGCGGCGCTCGCCGGCGTGCTCGGCTCGAACGGCAGCTTCACGCGGAGCATCTTCGCGATGATGTCCGAGTGCGCCATGCCGTAGCCGATCCGGATCCCAGCGAGGCCGTAGGCCTTCGAGAACGTGCGCAGCGTCAGGACGTTGTCCCAGCGGTACTGCATCGAATCGGGGAAGTCGGGCCAGCCGTCGGCATACTCGTAGTACGCCTCGTCGAGGATCACCAGGACGCTCTCCGGGACGCGCGCGATGAAGCGCTCGAGCTCCGCGGTCGGGACGAAGGTGCCGGTGGGATTGTTCGGGTTGGCGATGTAGATGATCTTCGTCTTCTCGGTGATCCGCGCGGCCATCGCCGTCAGATCGAAACCGCTGTTCTTCATCGGAACGTAGTGCGTGCGCACGCCGCTTGCACGCGCGAGCACCTGGAAACCGATGAACGTCCCTTCGCTCGTGATCATCTCGTCGTCGCGATCGAGGAACGTGTCGAGCGCGGTCTTCATCACCGACTCGCAGCCGGAACCGCAGATGACGTTCTCGGGCTTGACGACGAAGCGATCGGCGATCGCGAAGCGCAGATCGCGCCCGCCGTCGGGATACACCGACAGATCGACGACGGCCCGCGCGATCGCCTCGACGGCCAGCGGCGAGGTGCCGAGCGGATTCTCGTTGCTGGCGAGCTTCAGCGCACCACCCACGCCGAACTCGCGCTCGATCTCAGCGACTGATTTGCCGGGCTGGTAGGGCTGAAGCGATGCGATGTGCGAGGGGACGGAGATCATCTATTGGAGATCCGCCGAGAGGCGGAATGGTCGGTAACGATCCGGTCGTGGCCGAACAAAAATAGCGAAGTGCCTTCCGTTTACAACGACGCCGCAACGGCGCGAAAGCGTAAGAATTTGAACGAATCGCCGAGGCAGTCCTTACGGCACTCCCCCCGCGTCAGACGCCGCGCCGCACGACGCGTCGCGCGGTCGGGTGTAAGAATCTGTGCCGTAGGGAAAGCGTCGCATACGCTGCGCGTTGGACCCTTTCGCCGGGATGCCCTTCGCGCCGCACGCACACGACACACAGCGGTGATTCTCGAGACCGGACGCGTGCACGAGCCGGGCGCGTGCTCGCCGAAGACCCTTGGTTGAATGCGCCGTCGGGCATCATCTTGCAGCCATGCGCACCTTCGACATCCCGATCTACTTCCGCTCGCCGATCATCTCCGTCGTCAAGGCTCTGCGTCGCAGCGCCGACACGCGCCGGCGTGACTTCTCCCCCACCCTCCTGGATTTCGGTCCCATGCGGTTCCGGATCGCGCGGCACTTCGGCTTCTGCTTCGGCGTCGAGAACGCGATCGAGATCGCCTATCGCACGCTCGAAGAGCACCCGGACCGGAGGATCTTCCTGCTGTCGGAGATGATCCACAACCCGCACGTCAACGACGACCTGCGCGCGCGCGGTGTGCGCTTCATCATGACGCCCGCCGGCGAGCATCTCGTCGAGTGGAACGAGCTGACGGCGGAGGACATCGTGATCGTGCCGGCCTTCGGCACGACGCGCGAGATCCAGGCCGAGCTCGCCTCGCGCGGCATCGATCCCTACGGCTACGACACGACGTGTCCGTTCGTCGAGAAAGTTTGGAACCGCACCGAGACGCTCGGCGCGCGCGACTGCTCGATCGTCGTGCACGGCAAGCGCACGCACGAGGAGACGCGCGCGACGTTCTCGCACAGCACCGCCAATGCCCCGACGATGATCGTGCAGAACATGGAGGAGACCGAGCGTCTGGCCGCGATCATCGATGGACGAGAGCCGATCGAGCGCTTCGCGGAGTGGTTCGGCGAGCAGGCCTCAGAAGGCTTCGATCCGGCGCTGCACCTGGGACGCATTGGCGTGGTCAACCAGACGACGATGCTCGCCTCGGAGACCCAGGCGATCGCCGATCGACTGCGCCGCGCGATGATCGATCGCTTCAGCGAGAGCGAGATCGCCGAGCACTTCGTCGACACGCGCGATACGCTCTGCTACGCGACGAACGAGAACCAGACCGCGACGCTCGCGCTGATGGAGAGCCCGGCCGACCTCGCGATCGTCGTCGGCGGCTACAACAGCTCGAACACGTCGCACCTCGCCGAGCTGCTCGAGACCCGCATGCCGACGTACTTCGTGCGCGACGCGGCGGAGATCGAGTCGGCCTCTGCGATCGATCACTTCGATCAGCATCGTAGAATGCGGGTGCGCTCCGAGGGATGGCTGCCCGGCAAGCCCGTCGTCGACATCGCGCTGACCAGCGGCGCGAGCTGCCCCGACGCGCTCGTCGATGAGGTCATTCAAAAGGTGGTGGGATTCTTCCCCGATGCCAGGCCCGTCGGCGAGGTCATCGATGCGCTGTCAGGGTCGAACGCCGGATAGGAGCGCCCAGGCGGCCATGACAGCGTGCGCGCCTCTGGTCGCTCCGCCGGTTGCTCAGCCGTGCGAGCCATTCGAGGCACGGCTCTTCACCATCCCCGTGAACACAAGCATCTCGTCGACGATCGGCATGGCCGTCGTCGATCCCCACAAGCGCTCGAGGATCTGGGCGTCGCCTCCGGTGAGCACGATCGGGAAATCGGGCCGCGAGGGTATGGCTCGCGCGAGCTCGTCGGCAAGGCCCTGCGCCGCGCGCGCGGTGCCGATGAGCACGCCGTTGGTGACCGAGTCGACGCTCGTTCGCGCCGGCAACCTCGGCTCGCGCGTGATCTCGACGAGAGGCAGCGCCGGGATCCGATGGTGCAGTCCGGCGGCAGCGGTCGTGAATCCCGGCATGATCGCTCCCCAGACCGGCCGTCCGCCGATGCGCGCGTCGACGGTGATGGCGGTGCCGCACGAGATCACGACCGCGTCGTGATCGAGTCCCAGAAGGTTGAGCACGCGATCGACGCCGAGCGTCTCGGGAGTATCGTACGACGAGCCGATGAAGCCCGCGAGCGTCGCGCTCGTGACGATGGTCGCTCCCCGTTTCGCCAGCCGGTCGACGAGGCGCCCGCTCAACGGCGCGCCGACCGGAGCGCAGACGATGTCGCCGTCGAGCCGCTCGATCCGCCGCAGCAGCTCGTCGGCCGAGGCGAAGCGCTCGAGCATGAACGTGTCGTCGCCGAGCGGCCGCGCGAGCTTGATGGTCGTATTGCCGATTTCCAGAAGCAGCACGTCGATGTTCCGGTTGTTCTCGAACGAGACACGCCCGAAGACGAGGTCTCCGGGCGTGCGCGTTCGTGCCTGTTTCGATCTCACATCCGATAGGCCGGCGCGCGCTCTGGCTCGATGACCGGAGCCGCCGTTCCGTCGAAGTCGAGATCGTCGTCGTACTCGTCGTCGAGATCGTCGTAGCGATCACGACGCGTGCCGTTGAGCGCATGAGCGTCACCATTGCCGGAGACCTTCATGCGAAACGCATGGATGCCCTTGCCGACCGCGGAGAAGACCGACATGAGCTCGACGACCGGGCGCTGGACCTTGAGCTGGATGTCCTGCTCGAGGTCGATCAGACTGATGACGACGCCCTTCGCCGCATGGACGAGGTCGGTGGCGTCGGTGGTCAATCGCGCGACGTCACCGGAGAGGTCATCGGCAAGCTCTCGAACGCTGCCGAGGATGCCATCGACCTGCGCGAGCTGGCCGTTGACGTGATCGAGCGTCTGGGGAACACGCGAGGTGATCACTTCGACGTTCTCGATCGTCCCCTGCAGGCTCTTGCGGATACCCTGCACCTCGCCGACGAGACCTTCGGCGATCTTGTTCGTGTTCTCGATCACCGACCCGAGGCCCTTGACGGTCTTCGCCAGCGTGGTGAACAGCCATGCGAGGGCCAGGAGGGCGAGCGAGGCGGCGATGTACAACACCACCTGAAAGACGTCTTCCATGGATCTCCTCGAAGTGGACTCAGACGTTCGACTGCGGCGTCTGCGGTCCGTTGTTCGGTACGGAGGCGGGCGCGCGGAGCTCCTCCTTGAACGCCTCACTCCCCGCCTTCGTCGCGTCGGCGAGCCTGGTCGCCTGTCCGCTTGCCTTTGCCCGTGCGTCGCTGACGACCTTCTCGGCGTCGGTCAGGAGCGACGATGCGCGCTGGCGTGCCTCATCGACGATCGTCTCGGCGCGCTCGCGGCCGTCGTTGACGATCTGCTGGGCGCGCTCGGTGGCGCTCGACATCATTTCGGATACCTTGTCGACGTACTCGTTCGTCACATCGGAAATATCCGAGCGCAGCTCGCGGCCGCTCTTCGGTGCGAACAGCAGGGCAAGCGCGGCGCCGACGGCTCCGCCCGTCAACATGCCGATCAGCAGCCCTTTGCCGAGGCCCGAGGTTTCCTGGTCCATGTTACTGGACATGGCACTCCCCCACACAGTGGTATTTGTGAACGTATCCGGGATGGTTCCGCTTCAGATGGGAAACGGCGCACATCTGCGCCGATATTACACCAAAACAAGGACGGTGCCAAACAACCGCGGGATGCCCCGACGGACTCCGGCGGAGGCCCTCATATCGTTGCGTCGGCCGCGCCGGCGGGCGTAGCTTGTCGGTTCTGCAGCGATCGCTCGAGTCGTGCGTGAGACACGCCATCGCATACTCGGCCGTGACGAGACTCTAACCTGAACTACCGGAACGACCTCACGATGAAGCATTACGACGCGCTCGTCTGCCATGCGGACCGCGACACGCTCGACCTGTTGACCGCGCTCAGCTCCCGCCTGCCCATCACCGGCATCCTCGACAACGATTCGAACATCGTGCTGTACTTCGAGGGCGGCGCGGTCGACAACGGCGTGATCGAGGAGATCTTCTCGTGGGTGCCAGAGGATCGCGAGATCGAGATCGAGCGCGAGGAGGTCGAGGAGCAGAACTGGAACGCGGAGTTCGAGCGCTCGCTCGAGCCGGTGCACGTGACCGATGGTCTCGTGATCACGCAGAGCTGGAATCCCGTCGATGCTCCCGGAGCGCTGGTCGTGACGATCGACCCGAAGATGTCCTTCGGCACCGGACATCACGAGTCGACGCGGCTGATCTCCCGACTGATGATGGGACTCGACATGACGGGAAGGAACGTGCTCGACGTCGGCACCGGCACCGGCACGCTTGCGATCATCGCCGCGAAGCGAGGCGCAGCGCGGGTCGTCGCCTTCGACAACAACGAGTGGGCGGTCGACAATGCCCGCGAGAACTTCGAGCGCAACGGCGTCGACGCCCAGATCGAGCTCGTGCTCGGCGAGCTCTCGGAAGTGGACATGACCGATGTTGACATCATCGTCGCGAATCTCCATCGCAACCTGATCATCGAGCTCCTCCCGGAGCTTGCGCGCCGGTTCGGTCCGCGCGAGCGGACGCTGCTGACCTCGGGCGTGCTCATCGTCGACTACGACGGCCTGATCGAGGCGGCCGCGGCGCAGGGCCTGCGCGTCATCGAGGACGTGCGTGAGAACGAGTGGGTCGCGACCAGGTTCGGAGCATGACGATCTCGGTCATCGACATCGGGACGAATACGATGCTCATGCTCATCGCGCGCCGCGGCTCCGACGGCACGCTCGACGTGCTCGGCGATGAGCACGGCATCGCGCGCCTCGGCCGCGGTGTCGACGCGAGCCGCACGATCGCGCCGGAGACCTTTGATCGTGTCGAGGGATTCCTCCGACGCTACCACACGATCGCCACATCGCTCGGCGCCGAGCGCATCGTCGCCTTCGGTACGAGCGCGTTGCGCGATGCCCGCAACCGCGATGAGCTCATTGCGGCGATGCGCCAGAGAACCGGCATCGAGATCGAGGTGCTCGGCGGCGAGGACGAGGCGGCCTGGACGTATCGCGGCGCGCTCGTCGGGCTCGGCCTCGATGGCGTGCGCTGCGCGGTGATCGACATCGGCGGCGGAAGCACCGAGCTCGCCCTCGGCGATGGCGAGCGGCTCGAGCGCGCGGTGAGCGTCGACATCGGAGCGGTCCGCATCAGCGAGCGCTACTTCCCCACTCTTCCCCCGACAGCATCCGCGCTCGACGCCGCGCGCGCGTGGGCCGCCGAGGCGGTCGCCGGTCTGTTCGCGATTCCGCACGGAGTCCGCCTGGTCGGCGTCGCCGGCACGGTCACCACGCTCGGCGCGATCGCGCTCGGCCTCGAGCGCTTCGACGCCGACGAGCTCAACGGCACCGTGCTTCGACTGGAGACGATCGAGTCGCTCATCGAGCGATTCGCCCGACTGTCGCGCGAGCAGACCGCCGCGATTCCGCAGGTCGCCGAGGGCCGCGCCGACATCATCCTCGGCGGCGCGACGATCCTCTCGGCCGCGATGCGATCGCTCGCGCTCGAGGAGATCACCGTCAGCACACGCGGCGTCCGCTACGGCATCGCGATGCGCGAGCTCGGACTCGCATAGGTAGTACGCGCAAGCGCCGGCGACGCTCGAAACGAGAACGGGGGCTTCGGATCGTGTCCGAAGCCCCCGCGTCGATTCGTGCCGTGACACGCCGTCGTTCTACTCGACGACGACCATTCTCTTGACGTCCCGGAAAGGGCCGCTGATCATCTCATAGGTGAAGATGCCGCTGCCGATGGTCGAGGAATCGATCACGAGCCGGTAGCGTCCGGCGTCCTTGACCTCGTCGACGAGGACGCGTACGAGCGTTCCGGACTCGTCGTAGAGATTGATCCGCACGTGCTCGCGATCGGCGACGCTGTAGTAGACGACCGCCGTCGGGTACGACGGGTTCGGCGCGCTCTGCGACAGCTCGTAGCGTCCCTTTGCGACGAGGCCGCGACCGGTGTCGCAGTCGACGCCGACGTACAGGCCGCTCGCGGCGCGCACGACGAGCGCCGGCGTGACGACGAACGCGACGCTGTCGAGCTTCAGTTCCGTGCGAGCCGGCGGTCCGGCGAGGACGAGCATCGGGAGATTGACGAGCGTCCCGCTGGTGCTCCCGCCGCGAACCGTTCCGCTGATGCGCACGAATCCGGGCGCGACGGCGTCCCAGCGCGCGTCGCTCGACATCGTGCCCGCGAGGGCCGATGGCGCGAGCGGAGCGCCGGCCGCGGCGCCTCGCGGCGTAAGCAGTCCCGAAGCGTACTGCAACGTGAAGCTGTAGCGGATGCCCGCCTTCGTCGGCTCGGAGAAGCGAGCGCTGACGCCGATGAGCTCATGGTCGCCGACGTAGCCCGAGCCGCTTTCGGCACGGACGTCGACCGTGTCCGGCTCACGCGCGATCAGGCCGACCAGTCGCACGGTCAGCGGCGATTCCGGGGCGGACGTCGTGAACACGAGCGCGGCGGTGTCGGCCTGCTCGGCGACGTAGCGCAGTGAGAATCCCAGCTCTTCGCCCGGAGCGATCGTCAGCGGCAGAACGGGCGCCTCGTCGAGCCACGAGAAGAGCGAGTCGGCCTGGAGGAAGTCGTAGCCGTCGATCGTCAGGTCCGCGGTGCCGGTGTTCCTGATGACGAACGCGTCGGGCCGGTCGACGACCGCGTTGCGGACGTTGACGCCGAAGTGCACCGAGTCGTCGACGGCGACCGCATGCTCGAGAACACCGCGTCCGGTGAGCACGACCGCGAGCGGCGTGGCCTGGGATTCGACATCGAGCTGCAGCGTCAGCGAATCACGACGCTCGACCGTTGGCTCGTAGCGCACGAGCGCGCGAACGGTGTCACCGGGATCGAGCGTGATCGACGTCGCGAGCGTCATCGAGAACGGCGCGCCCACCGGCGGCGTGATCGAGCGGATCACGTCGCTTGCAGAGCCACTGTTGAAGATTTCGAGCGTGAGCTCGCGGGAGCCACCGACCCGGACGTCGCCGAAGCGGAGCTCGCCGAGGTTCGTTCCGATGCCCGGCATGATGCCGGTTCCCATCAGTCGAACGCGCGCGGTCCAGGCGCCGTCGTCGGAGCCGACGGTCAGGTCGGCGCTTCTGCGTCCGGCGACGCTCGGGGCGAAGCGCACGTAGTAGACAACGCGCGCGCCGGGCGCCACGTCGAGCGTCGCGGGCTCCTCGACGAGGAACTCGCCGTCAGTCGTGCCGTCGAGCGGCACGAGGATCGACGCGGCCAGGCGGGCGGCGACATTGCCATCGTTGACGATGACGATCGAGTCGCGCGGGCTGGTTGCGCCGACGAGCGTCTGATAGAGCTCGACCGCCGAGTCCGGCGGATGCACGAGCTGCAGATCGGCTGCGCCCGCGGTCGCGCGTCCGGTGAGTGTCACCTGCGAGGAGCTCGCGCACGATCCGCCGCCGAACGTGAGCTCCAGCAATGCGCCGTGCGTACCGGCGACGGTGCTGCAGTACGTCAGCTCGAACGACAGCGAGTCGCCCGGCGCAATCGTGACTCCTTCAGGCGACGTGCGCAGCGCGAACGGCGCCGGCGGTACGAGTCGCGCGCTCGCCACGAGCATCGCATCCGTCGCGCTTCGGTTGTGGATCCAGACCGTCTCTCGCGCGCACGTGTCGTCACGCGAGACGTCGAGCGTGCGGAAGACGATCGTCGTGCGATCGAGTGCGGGTCGCGGACGCGCGTCGCGCAGCGTCACCGGGATCTCGAGCGTCGACGGCTGACCGTCGGACTCGATGCGCAGCCGGAGCTCGCCGTCGAGGCGATGCACGATGAAGCGCAGCGCGACCGTGTCGGCGGCGCCCGGAGCGATCACGAACGTCGCGGGTCCGTCGATCGGCTCGATCTCGAGCACGCCGTCCTCGCCGCGAATCTCCTGCACCGCGAGCGAGGCATCGCCAATGTTCCGCAGCACGACGGCACGATAGACGGTGTCGCCGACGCAGACCGGCCCGAGATCGATCACCGCCGCGTCGCTGACGAGCTCGCCGGCGATCGCGCAGGCCTCGAGCGAGACGGTCGCCGTGCCATCGGGCTCCGCGTTCGTCTCGATCGATACGGTCGCCTTGAAGAAGCCAGTGTCGCGCGGTGCGAAGATGAGCGTCAGCGGCAGCGAATCTCCCGGCGGGATGCTCGTGCCGCGGTACTCGCGAAGGAACGCCACGGCCCCGGCGCCGTCGATGCGGACCGAGGCGATCTCGAGATCGCTGAGCGTGCCGTTGTTGCGGATGACGATCGTCGCGGTGTCGCGGTCGGTGTACTTGATGCAGTCGAAGCTGACGCTGCCTTTCGAGAGCTGCATCGACGGCTGGCCGAGCATGTTGCCCGCGGCCGCCGACATCACCCACTGCGGCTCGGCGGTGAATCCGCCGCGCGCCGGCGCGGAAACCTCCTGCATCGTCGCAATGTAGAGCCGGCCGACCGCGGCGTCGGGGCCGAGCTGAACCTTCCACGTGCTGTCGGAGCCCACGCGCACGTCGATCGGCGCGCCGTAGTTCCAGCGACCGTACTCTCCGCGTAGGAACAGGCGGATCATCCGTCCCGGCTCTCCGCTGCCGCGCAGGGTGTCGCCCGTGCGGGCGACGACGCTGCCGTTGGTGCCGGTCGACGGTCCGCTGTAGCCGACGCGCGGCGCGGTCCGTGCCGGAACGTTCCCGATCGCGCGGCCGTCGATGCGGATGCGCCCGTCGCCGCCACGTCCGCCGTTGCGCGCCCCGACGGGATGACCGAAGCCGCCGTTGCCGCCGCGGGCGCTGAGGCCGCCGGCGCCGGTGAATCGCACCTGGCCCTTCGCGCCGATGACGATGGCGCCGCCGGCACCGCCGCCGCCGCCGCTGGAGTTCGTCATCGGTATGTCGCCGATGCCTCCGGCGCCGTCGGCGCGAATCATGCCGGCAACCGTGATGTCTGCATAGCTGAAGATCGCGAGCGCTCCGCCACCGCCGCCGCCGCTGGCGATGCCGTTGGTCGAGAAGCCGCCGCCGCCGCCGCCGGATCCGCCGGCCAGGGGCACGAGGGGACGCGAGCCGACGACACTTCCGCCGTTGACGACATCGCCGCTGCCGTTGCCGCTCTCGCCGCGCTGGGCGTGACCGCCGCCGCCGCCGCCCGTCGTCGGGCCGTCGAAGGCCAGGGCCTGCGAGCCGGCGGTCGCGCCGCCGTAGCCGCCACTGTCGAGTCGCATCGGCTCGCGCTCGCTCGCGCGGCCGAAGCTGCCGGAGGCGCCGAACGGATGTCCTGTGCCACCGCCGCCCGACGCGTGCGGGAACACGTGTCCGCCGGGCGTCCAGTTCAACGACATGCCGCCGCCGTAGCGACCCGACTGGGTCATGATGCCGCTGCCGGGCGAGGCGCCGATGGGCCCGTCGCCGTACTGGCTCGGTCCTGCGCCGCCGGTGAAGCCGGTCCCGCCGGAAACGCGCCAGCCGCCGGAGCCGCCGCCGCCGCCACCCGGACCTGCCGAGCCGTAGCGCCCGTTGGCTGTGTCGTGTCCGGCCGAGACGCTCAGCACCGCCCCGGAGTCGATGCGCACCGGTCCGCGCGAGAGAATCGTCACCGGCAGGAAGCCCTGGTTTCCGGGCGTGGCCAGGTCGGTGTCGTTCGTGTCCACGCGCCAGACGCCGGCACGCAGATGCAGCGAGTCGACGACCATGACGCCGCGCCGGGAGCGCGTGCCGTACCGTCCGCCGGAGCCCAGCACGCCACCGCCGTCGAGCACCCCGGCTGCGTCGCCGACGTGCTGAGGCGTGACGATGAAGAAGGTGTCGACGTTGCTGATGAGCGCCTTCGGGCCAAGGCCCAGACGCACCGCGATCGGCACGGGGCCCGCGGCCGCGCCACGTCGAATGAAGAGCATCGTCGAGACCAGGCGGCCGTCCCAACTGACGACGGAGGGTCCGACGACAACGCGTGCGGTGTCGGCCGGATTGCGGAGCTGCAACGCGACGGTGTCGCCGTGGAATCCGTCGGCGCCGAAGGCTCCCTTCTCCCGGAACGGCGCGATCGCCTCGACGACGACATTCATCTCCGAAGCGGCCGCGTCGGGAATCACATAGGCGAGCTTCGGGCGCATGCCCGTGCGGGTCATGACTGCGACGATCTCCTCACGCTCCTCGTCGGGGCGGGCGAGCGCGGCCACGACGATGCGATCACCACGGACCGCAACGCGCATCGCGCGCTTCCAGATGCCGCGGCCCTCGGACAGCCGGGTCTCCAGATCGGCGATCGGGGCCTGCACCGTCCACGTGCGCGTCGGGCGCGTGATCTCGCTGAGGCCGATCCTGCCGGGTCCGGGCGTCAACGGCGAGGCCGCCGACCACACGGCGGCAAAGCGGTCGGCGCCGTTGAAGGCGAGATCGAAGCTGAAGTCGCGCGGAAGCTGCGGCAGCGAGTCGGCAATGATCTGGGCCGTGTACAGCGAGTTCGCGTTGTTGGCGTACAGGAGGTAGTGCAGCCCGTTCGCGCGCACGCGCGACACGATCAGGTGCACGGCCCCTTCGGCGTCGAGCGCCATGCGAAAGCGCAGGTCGGCCTGGCCCGTCATCGTCTTGTACTGGTCGTAGCCCGGGATCGACACGCGCTGGCGCGACCCCGGCGACGTGATCGGGAACGTGTGCACCGACCCGGAGTCCGCGGCGACCGCAGCGATCACACCGTTCGGACCGGACTCCACCTCGACGTCGCCGATGCGGCAGCCGTAGCGGACGTCGTTGCACGGCAGCATGCCCGCATCGTAGTCGATCCCCGGCGCGACACTCGACCAGTAGCGCAGCCCAACGCCGTTCGACGCCTCGACCGCCCAGACGACGTGCGCGCGTCCCAGCGAGTCGACGGCCATGCCGTAGCGCGTGCGCTCGGCGAGGAACTCGACGTTGTCGAAGTGGCCCTTGGCGTTGCTGGTGTAGTAGAGGCGGAGGTGGTTCTCGACGTTCGCGACGAACGCGACGTGGGCGATGCCGAAGGTATCGAGCCGGAAGACGAACGACGAGAGCTCGGCGTTGGTCGAATCGAAGACCGTCCCGGTGTCGGTGACCTGGATCGGTGCGGCGAAGCGGCCGCTGGCGTTGTGGGTGTAGAACAACTGCAGACCCGAGCGGCGCGGATCGCGCGAGCTGTACATCAGGTGCGTCGTGCCCCAGCGGTCGATCGCGATCTGCGGAGAATAGGTCTCGAACTCGGCGGCGGTGACCGGCGTGTACTCCCAGCGACCCTGTGCCGCGACACCGACGGTCGCGACGAGAACGACGAATCCCAGCCACACGATCCGAAGCGCCCAGCGGCGCGCGGCGTCGTGACATCCGTCGATGAACCTACGAGCGGTATCGGGGTCGCAAGGATTCAATCGCAGGTCTGGCTTGGAATACCGCGAGGGGAACGTCCGCCGCTCGCGCCAGGTTCTGGGAATCGATTCAGTCGTCGCGGTAGCTCGTGATCACCACGCGTACCATCCGGGAGAACATTCTCCCCTCCGGCAGCGCGTTGTCGAAGAGCTCTTCCTGAGGTCCGTACCCGCGAACCGTTGTCGCGGACTCGTCCGGCAGCACGACCCGGTGACGCTCCTGCAGTGCGGCGTACGCAACCTGGGCGCGCTCGAGCGAAAGCTGCCGGTTGCGCTCCTGCGCACCGACGCGATCGGTATAGCCGACGAGGAGAAGCTCGTCGTCCGGGGTGATCGTTGTCGCGATCTCCTCGAGCCGTTGGCGATGCCGTGGGAGCAGCTCGGCGGAGTTGTAGTTGAAGCCCACCAGGAAGTGCTCGACGATCGTCGGAGATCCACCGAGGGAATCCTGTGCCGTGCGTCGGGCGCGCTCGACGACACGGAAGCGACCATCGGCCGCGGTCGTCTGGCCAGTGACGTCACGGACGTCGAGGCGGTATCGGATCTCGCTGAGATCCCTGTTGATCCGCAGATCGGCCAGTGACCATAATTTATCCTGTTTCAGGGTCTGTTCATCGCTGCTTCCGTCAAATCGCAACAATTCTTTTTCCCCCTGCACGACCGAGATCTTCCACTCCGCGATCGCCGAATCCGCCACGATACGCGGCGAAAATCGGACCGCCGGAGGTGAGGCGATCGAGGCCATGCGCCGGACGGCCACCGGATCGAGAATCGACGGCTCGCTGAAGGTGAATTCCACCCGCCGGTTCTCCGCCCGGCCCTCGGGAGTCTCCTCTCCGGACGGCACCCGCGGCGTCGCCGCGGTGGCCACTGCAAGACGTGACGGATCGATGCCCCAGATGTTCACCAGGTAATCGCGAACGACCTCGGCCCGCCTGACGCGCAGCTCGGCGCCGGCTGCCGATTCGTCGTGCGATCCGGTGCCCGTCAGCGTTCCCCTGACGCGGGGATTGGCCCGAAGGCGCCCGCCGATCACGTTGAGCACCTGCCAGTGCATGTCGATCGGATCGATCTCCAGCAGCGAGTCGACCGAGAAGCCCCGAGTCTGCTCGCGCGTGCCGAGCGTGCGGTAGCGCGTGGCAAGCCTGGTCGAGACACTGTCGAAGAAGACGAACGGGAGAAGCGGCACGTACTCGATCCACGGCGTCTCCTCGATCTCGATGATCGGATCGGGATGTTCCCGTCCCTCGTCGTCGATGCCGACGGCCGTGATCGTCGCCTTGAGGTACGGCCGCCGCGACGGCGGCAGACGCACGGCGACCACCGGAAGGACGGTGTCGCGGCGCGGTCGCGGCGCGACGTCGTAACCGAGACCGAGCGTCAAACCCGCCGACCACTCCCGCCACGGTACGTTCGACGCCATCGGTGTCAACGTCACGCCCGCGCGCACGCCCGGATACATCGCCAGGCGCTCGCCCATCGGCAGCCGCGCCTGCACGCCGAACTCGATGCCGAGCACCACCGGGTTGAACTCCACACTCCGGCCCTGTCCGAACGGTCGTGTGTGGCCGCCGCTCGGGAACCGAGCCTCGCGCGGGGAGACGATGCTGTCGGTCTGCGTCGCCGACGTGCTGCCGGCGAACAGCGTCGAGACGCCGACGTTGAACAGGACGCGGTCGATCGGCTCGAGCGCCGCGCCGAGCGACAGCTCGATGCCGCTGCGCTCGAGGTCGTAGCGCGTGACCATAACCGCGGTGTCGATGCGCTCCTCGAAGCTGTTCTCGAACTGCCGGATGGTCTCGCTCGAGACGAGGGTCGCGTCGAGCGAGCGCCAGGCTGCACGTGCCGTCAGCCAGCTCCCCTGATACCAGGGAGTGCGCCACAGCGCGAAGATCTCGGGGGGTGAAAAACTGAAGCGCGACGCCGCGCCGTAGGTGCCGCAGTCGGCGCCGGATGCGGCGACGGCGAACGCGGCGTCATCGATTCTGAGGGAGGGAAAGAGGGAGGCCCCAAAAACGAGAGGCCGGATCTCCCGTGGGGGAGCCGGCGTCTCGGGGTGAGGGATCGTCGTTGTCGGTTGAGCCAGCGCGGCCGTCGTCAACGACGCCAGGAGCATCAGGAGAACGAACGGTCGGCGTCCAGGGGCCGCGTGGGAAATCCGAGCGCAGGCGCGCCGGTCGATCATCGCACTGGGGTTCCTCCGTCCTGGAGCGGGTTGGTGTTCTGCTGCTGATCGCGCTCAGCCTGCGTCGGCGTATCGATGGATGCATCGACGCCGACCCGCTGCTGCTGGAAGACGCGGCGGTTGTTCCGTGCCCGTGGCTCGGCCGGCGCGGTCGTTGAGGGCGCATCGACTGCCGGCGAGGTGACCGACGGCGTCATGCCGTCGGCGGCGACGGCGGCGCGGCTCTCGCGGGTCGACGGGCGCGCCGTCATGCTGCCCGCGCCCGAGCGCGACGTCGACGGCTCGGCGACCTGTGTGCTCGGCTGCTCCGTGACGATGCGCGGCGCCTCTGCCGCGACGTCGGTCTTGATGCCGCTGGTGGCCGGTGAGGTTGCGACCGTCGCGCTGGTCTGGACTCCCCCGTCGGCCGGGAGCGCGTCGCCGCCATTGCCGACGAAGTAGCCAGCTCCGAAGAAGGCGCACGCGGCTGCAACGAGCGTGACGCGGCCGCTGAGACGCGAGAAGAAGCTCGAGCGCGGCGCAGGGGCGCGGTCGGCCGCTGGAGCGGACGACGACGGGGCGTCGGGAGCGGCGTGCCCCGTCGAGACTCCGGCCGCCGTGAAGATCGTCGAGCGCACGGTCTCGGAGACGCGTGCGGACTGCACGCGATCGACGAGTATGCGGTCAACCATCAGATGCGACTTGAGCTCGAGCCGGAGCGCATCGCTCGCAGCCACCGAAAGCAGGAACTGCCGCTCCCGTTCGGGGCTCATCTCGTTACCGAGGAAGTCCGTGATCAGATCTGCCGTTGGCATCATTCATCCGAAAGATAATCAAGGGGTGATTGCGCAACACGATGGGGCTCATCATCAATGGCATCATCGTCCTCGGCCAGACCGAGCCAGTTGGAGACGAGCTTGCGGAGATAGGCGCGCGCCCGAAAGGCCCGCGTCTTCGCCGCCGTCATCGTCCCCCCCTGCATTTCGGCAATTTCCTGAAACGTATACCCGAGCACCGCATGGAGCACGAACGCCTCGCGTTGAAGGACCGGCAGGCGCTCCAGTGCGCGGTTGACCAGGTCCTCGAGCTCCCCGAACGGCTCCGCTTCGGTCGCCAGCCAGTCCCCTTCGCTGCCCATCGCGTCGAGCGAGAGCTTGACCGTCGAGGACTGCTTGCGGTTCGACAGGCGCGTCAGCGAGATGTTCCTGGCGATCGTGAAGAGCATCGCCCGGAAATTCTCGACGACCACTTCCTGCTCGCGATCGCGCAGTCTGACCACGCGCAGCCAGGACTCCTGAAAGACGTCCTGCGCTTCCTCGCTGGAACGCAGAAGATACTCGCAATAGAGAATCAGCGGGCGCTCATAGCTCGCGTACAGAGCCTGAAACGCCGCCGCGTCGCCGCTGACATACCGTGCGAACAGATCGCGATCACGCGCGTTCCGCTCGCCGGAACCGTTGTCGGACATCGGGCTTCGAGGTTTCCGCATCAGGGTTGGTTCCAATCGTCGCAGCAGATCCGACCCCGGCTCCGCGGGCGGGCGACCGGAGACCAACTCCCCGCTCCGAGTGCGGGGCATCCGGTCGCCGCTGCCGTGGGATGGAGACTCCCCGGGGTTCGGCTGAATGCGATTCTTGAAGCGAGTGCGCCCTGCAGCATGGGGTGCTTGCCACAGGGCGCCTCCCGCATTCGTGGTAAAAGACTGCCGTTGGCCGGTTGTGTTACAGCGCGGCGGAAAATCCGTTCGTCCACCACCCTTCCGACGCCTCGCCAGATCCCGGATCGACCCGCGGCAGCGGCGATCGGAACCAGCACAATGCGCGATTGCGCGTTGATTTCAGCCATGGCTCGATAGTTGCCCCCCAGCCACGCGGGAGGGAACGTGAAACAGAATGGAGCAGGAGCGTGGCTGATCGAGCGGACGGCGAGCGGACGGTGAAGCCCTCGGGCGGCGAGGAATGCGCGGTCGTGTTGAATGCCGGAGCCGGATCGCTGCTCGGCGAAAGCGACGCCGAGAGCACGCTCGAGGAGCTCTTCGCCCGCCACGGGCTTCGCCCGCGCATCAGGATCTGCGAGGCCGGTACCGGGATCGACGAATTCGTGAGCGAAGTGCTCGCCGACGGGATCTCGACGATCATCGCCGGCGGCGGAGACGGCACCGTCAGCTCCGTTGCCGCGCGCCTGGTCGACACGGGCGCGAGTCTCGGCGTGCTGCCGCTCGGCACGCTCAACCATTTCGCGAAGGACCTCGGCATTCCGCTCGACCGCGACGAGGCGGTCGCGGCGATCGCCGGCGGCCGGACGGTGCGCGTCGACGTCGGCGAGGTCAACGGAACGATCTTCATCAACAATTCGAGCCTGGGCCTGTACCCGCTGACCGTCAGCCTTCGCGAGAAGGAGCAGGAGCGCGGCACCGGCAAGTGGCTGGCGCTGGCGAAGGCGCTGCTCGACGTCCTGGGACGCTATCCCCTGCTCAAGGTGCACATGACGCTCGACGGGCGCGAGATCATTCGCCGCACGCCGATCGTGTTCATCGGCAACAACCACTACGAGCTCGAGGGATTCGCGATGACGCGGCGCTCCCGGCTCGACGAAGGCGTACTCAGCGTCGCGGTCACACGCGACGTCGGACGGCTCGGACTTCTGGGACTGCTGCTGCGCGCGCTCGTCGGCCGGCTTCGCGACGCCGAGGACTTCTCGGTGCTCGAGGGACGCGAGCTCTGGATCGAGACCAGGCGCAATCGCCTGCTCGTCGCCACCGACGGCGAGCAGCAGCACATGGAAACGCCGCTGCGCTACTGCCTTCACGGCACATCGCTGTCGGTGATCGTGCCACGGCTGGCAACGGACGAAGCATCTGTCAACGAGGAACAAACCGTCGAGGTATCGAAGGCATGAAGATCGTGGTCCACCTCTCCGACATCCACTTCGGACGCGTCGACTACGCGACCGTCACGCCGCTGACCGAGGCGATCACGAAGATCGGACCCGATGTCGTCGTGATCTCCGGTGATCTGACCCAGCGTGCGCGCGAATCGCAGTTCGAGGAGGCGCGCAAGTTTCTCGACGCGCTCCCGAAGCCGCAGATCGTCGTGCCGGGCAATCACGACGTGCCGCTGTACAACGTGTTCGCTCGCTTCATGGCGCCGCTGGACAATTACCGCAAGGTCATTTCCGAGGATGTCGAGCAGTGCTATCGCGACGACGAGATCGCGATCGTCGGGGTCAACACGGCGCGCTCGGCGACGTTCAAGAACGGCCGCATCAACGAGGAGCAGGTCGAGCGCGTGCGCGCGCTGCTCTGCGACGTCGGCGCGGACGTGACGAAGATCGTCGTGACGCACCACCCGTTCGACCTGCCGCGGCAGTTCGCCGAGGGCGACCTCGTGGGTCGCGCGCGCATGGCGATCGAATCGCTGGCGCCCTGCGGCATCGACGTCTTTCTCGCGGGCCATTACCACTTCGGCCACACCGGCGACACCGCGACGCGCTACGACATCGAGGACTACAACGCGCTGATCATTCACGCCGGCACGGCGACCTCCACGCGTGGCCGCGGCGAGCCGAACTCGTTCAACGTGATCAGGATCGCCCGGCCGGAGCTCGTCGTCGAGCGCTACACGTGGCGGCCGGAGGAGGCCGTGTTCGATCAGTTCAGCGCCGAGCATTTCCGATCGACCGATGCCGGTTGGGTGCGCCTGGCCGACGAGTCGCCGGTCGGACGTGAGGAGATTCCCGCGGAGCCTCCGCGCGAGGATTAGCAGCCGAGCGAGCGCGGCCGAGCATTAGAGATCCACACCCGTTCGCTTTGTCGTGCTGAAGATGAAGTCGACGCCCTTCATGCGCTTGGCCCGTGCAACGTAGCCGAGAAAGGGACGCGTTCGCGGCATGACTTCACCCAGCTCACCGAGGTGATACGCCGGAATTCCCGGTCGCGCATGGTGCTGCTCATGCAGATTGAAGTTCAGGAGGACGCAGCGCGCGAGCACGGGGTTGATCTGCAGGCTCCGGGTGTACGCGACCTGGAGTCGGTAACCGATCGGCTGCACATCGTCATCGCCGGCGAGCGGCATGTCGATGTGGCTGTGCTGGCTCAGAATGAAGAGATCCGAGATGACGAGACTGAACAGGTAGGCCGCCCCGAGATTCGCAATCACCCACTCTCCCCAAAGCGCGATCACCACGGCGAGGACCGCAAGCAGGGCTACCTGATTGCGCTGTATCCTCCTCACCTTCCTCAGCGGCAGATGCCGTCTCAGCTTCGACGGGCTCCAGTAGTTTCCGATGCGATACGCGAGCGTGAACAGCGGAACCCAGAGCAGCCAGGCGCCATTGACGATGCCACGTTGCAGCGGCCCGAGCTCCGAGACGGTGACCTCCGTCGTCGGGTCGCGGTCTCGCCAGCCGGTCCACTTGTGGTGAAGCGCATGGATGGCTTCCCAGCCATGGAACGGAATCACAGAGAGGAATCCGCACAGGTGGCCGAGAAGGCGGTTGGCCACGCGACTGCGAAAGAAGCTGCCGTGCGCGGTCTCGTGCAGCAGGATGAAGCACTGAAAGAAGAAGGCTCCGAGCACCGCCTGACCCACAATCCACGCGATCGTCGAATCGAAGCCCGTGCTCAGCCATAGGCCGACACTGCAGAGCGCGACGGGCACGATGAGGTGAGCGAGCGCCAGTACGTTGCTCGGGGAGAGGCGTTCGGTATCGGTGTCGGCTGTCATCGTTCCGTACCCCCAGATCATGCGGCGACAGCATCGCCGTCGGTTGCGTGCGCCTCGTTGAAGCGCTGTACGAAGAGCGCTCGAACCGACGCGACATGATCGTCGATCGACTCCGGCGACCAGGTCCCGGTGTCGATCGCCGGCAGCTCCTCGACGCGCACGGTCCCGCTCTTCATCGTGAATCCCTCGAGCGAGTTGACCTCGCGGGGAATGTGCAGATACAGCGGAACGACCGGCAATCCCGAAGCAAGCGCCATGCGGTAGACGCCGTCGTTAAACGGAGCAATCCCGTGAATGAACTCGTGAACTCCTTCGGACGAGACGAGGACCGAAAACCGCTCGCGCGAGATACGCTCGATCACGCGCGTGAAGAACCTGGCACGTCGGCGCGCATGCTTCAACTGCGGAATGTAGAGCGTGCCGATTGCAAGTGCCGAGATGGTCAGCGGTACGAACTTCAGCGTCCTCTCCGAGAGAAAACACCGCGTGTCCGACAGGCCGAGCGCGGTCACGATGAGCACGTCGAGGAAGCTGTTGTGATTGAACGTGTACATGACGGGCTCGCGACCGCGTGACCGCGCGCGCGGCAAAAGCGCACGCACGCCGATCACACGCAGGATCAGACGCGACGAGGCCGCGACGAGGTGACGGCGGTTGAAGTCCGTGAGCGCACCGAGCGAGAACACCCGCAGCGCGAGAGCGAGCGAGCCGGTGATGGTCATCGCCGTGTATGCAACGACGAGACGTGCGATCGCGATCAGACGTTCCTGCATATGACCGTCTGCATCGAGAGATTGAGATGCTTCTGCATCGCCAGCAGCGGCGTCAGTAGGAGCTGGCCGGCGAAGTAGGGAGCGACGATCCGATCGAGTTTCAACCCCTTTCCGAACATCCGGAAGTAGGTCCCGGTAAAGAGATAGAAGTAGGGCGGGAACGCGCCGTACGGTAGATAGTCGACGATGCGCAACCCCGCCTTCTCCACCATCGCCGTAAGCGTCCGCTTTGAGTACAGCGTCGTGTGCTGTGGAGCCTGGACGCCGGGCCACTTATCGCGGAACATCCTGAAGGTGACCGAGTCGAGCCGCGGAACTTCGATGACCAGGGTCCCGTCGTCGCGCATGATCTCACGCGCGGTCGCGAGCGAGCGTGCCGGGTCGTAGCAGTGCTCGAGGAAGTGCCACATCGTCACGAGATCGTATCGATCGCGCGGAATCGGCTGTTCGTAGAAGAGTCCCTGGTAGAAGTCGATACGATCGAAACCGGGGTACGAATGGTCCACCATGAAGTCGAGTCCGCCGATCCGGCAGCCGCGGGTCTGCTCGAGGTGCAACAGGAACGTGCCGACCGCGCAACCGACATCGAAGACCTCGGTGTGCGGCCCGAGCTCAACGTACCTGGCAACGAGCGTCGCCTTGTCGCGATCGTGCTTGTTCATCGCGCGGTTGTACAGGGGCGTCAGCGGACCCCAGTCCTTCTTCTTTCGGTGCGCGATGTACTCGCTGTCGTAGAAATCCTTGATCTGCCAGACGGGCAGCCTCGGACTCTGATAGACGAGGTCACAGTCGGAGCAACGAACGTAGAGGAAGCGTCCATCCTTGGCCGTCAGATCGTCCTCGCCAACGAGGAACGGCTCGCAGCGCGCACCGCCGCAGAGATAGCACCGCACCTCCTCGAACTCGAAGCGCCCGGGATTGGCGAGCGTCGCGATATGCTCAGTTGGATCAAACACGGTCGATGGCCACCAGTCGAAGCGTGAGGAAGTACAGCATCATTGCATACGGAAGGGCGGGTATCTCCCATCGGTGTCCCAGGGCACCGACGGTCAGTGCGATCGCTGCGCCCACGCACGGAATCACCCAGCCCAGCGCGGGCGCAAGCAGTCCATGCGCCGCCACCAGCAGGAGTGCGGCGACGATGCCCGGGACCCGGAATTCGTCGTCGTCGAGCGACTCGAACAGGAGAAACATCGGCAGCAGCGCGAGGCATGCGAGGACCCGCTCAACGGCAATCGGTTCGACGGGCAGCATCAGCAACAGCGCAAGCACCGGATACTTCGTCAGAGGCAGGACCGTGCGCCAGCGGCCACGGTCGAAGAGATGTCGATACGCGGCGACGCAGACGAGCATCAGCGCCCCAAGCAGGAGGCCGGCGCGAGCGTCGCGCAGCGCGGTCAACGCAAGCAGGAGCGCACCGAGCACGCCCAGCGTCGCGCGCAGGGCCGACTGAGCCTCGGGCCGGGTGTGAATGCGGTCCTTCCCGCTGTCGATGTCCCGGCTGGCGAGGTCGTCGAAGAGCCTGAACCAGAGGACGAGGGCCATCGCATAGAGCGGCGCCCAGTGCGCCGATTGCCACGTCCACCGAGCGCCGTTGGCAAACAGCAGCAAGAAGAGCGCGACGGACACCTGGGCGAGCCCGAAGCGCTGGCGCACGTATGTGACGATCACCGCGGCCATGGCCTCTCCGTGCTCGGGTCGATGCGCCTGACCTCTCCCCGATCCGCATCGAGCTCGATCGATTCTCCGTCGCTCAGGAGAATCGTCGCATCGCGGACGCCGACGATCGCAGGGATGCCGAACTCTCGCGCGACGATCGCTCCATGCGAGAGCATCCCGCCGCGCTCGACAACGAGTCCGCTGATCAGGGGAAAGACTGCCGCCCATCCCGGATCGGTCTGCCTCGTCACGAGTATGTCGCCCGGCTCGATGCGCGCGATCTCGAGGACGCTCTGGAGCACGCGTGCCCGTCCACGAACCACTCCGCCGCAGGCATTGAGCCCACGCATCGCTGCGCCGTCGTCTCGCCCACGCCGCGCCGGCACGATGCGCTCGGGCGTTGGATACTCCCCTGCAATCGACGAGAAGTCGTCGGGATACACTAGGGCGGACTCGCGATCATGCTCCCGTCGGCGCACCGCGACGACTTCGCGCGTCGCCCGGGCGTGGATTGCCGACGTCGTGAGATGCTCCGCGAGCTCCTCATGCCGCAGAAGGAGAACGTCATCGGCTGCATCGAGCAGACCGCGGCGCTCGAGCTCGGATCCGATGCCTGCGAGAAGCAGCTTCAGCCGGTGATAGACGAGCGCCTGCTTCAGGCGCACTCGCTCACGGGCGGCGATCGACGAGAAGCAGAGCCTGACGAGCGCCTCGAGCAGCGCGATGTCGACGATTGCCAGCGGCGCGGCAATACCTCGACGGCGAACGAGGCGACGGCGCAGCTCCCGGTGCGCGAGCCTGCGCTCGACAGCCTTCGACACGATCGAGTCGGACGGACTCTCCCCCGCCCGCTCGACGTATCCGCGCAGCGCGTCGATGAACCTCTCCGGCGCTTCACAGAAGCTCTCCTCGGTGAGCATCAGCTCGCCCGAACAGCGGAAGCCCCAGGCGGCGAGGCACTCGTCGATTGCCGCACCAATGGGCGCGAAGCGCTGATCCCGTTGAAACGCCGTGAGCACCTCATCCGACTGTCGAGTCCGCAGCATCGCAAGAGCATCGTCATCGGCGCGGATCATCGTCGCGATCCGCCAGGTCTCGATCACGGGCCGCGTGCTGACGAGACCGGGGATTGCCTGCACGAGCGTGTTGTGAATGCCCTGGTGCTCCTCGCCGAAGTAGCGCCTGCAGAAACGACCGAGCAGCCCGTGATGTACCATGGCGAAGAAATCCGCGAGCGACGCGCGGTACCAGCCATGCATCCGCAGCTCGATGAACGAATGGTAGCAGGCGCGCATCGACGGGAGATCGCGAGCACGATCGCAACCCAATGCGAGCTCGTCGGCACGCTTCTCGAACGCACGCACGTTCGCGCCGAGCCGGACGCCAAGCCACACGGCACGAGCCGCAAAGCGTACCGCGCTCACGAGCGAGCTGCGCCGCGGAGGCGCGGACGGGCCTTCCTGATACCCGACGAAGTCGTCGAATGCTCCGCGGAGCATCCCGGCGAAGGGTGACCGTCCGATCACGGTGTGGATGCTCGTCATGTTGTAATACATGCGGCAGCCAAACGCCCCGATGATGTTGGCGAGCTCCGGCTCGAGCTCCTCGACGGCCCTGGGAGAAATCTGCAGCAGGCGGGCGAGGTTCTTGAAGTAGTGATAGTAGGCGCCGCGGGCGATCGAGTACAGTAGCGGCGTGATCGGACCCGGGTAGTTCTCGTTGACGTTGGTGTTCGACCAATGCATGCGCGCTGGCGCGGGCGCGGTTGTGATCGGCCGACACTGTACGATCGACAACGCACCGTCGCGCACTGCCCACTCGATGTCGACCGGACCGTCGAAGAGCGACTCGAGGCGCAGGGCGTGGGCGCAGAGCTCCCGCAGATCGAACGGAACGGCCCCCCCCACCGCATCAGGATCGCGCGCGCACTCGACGCGCATCGGATCGACGTCGCCGGCGACCAGCTTCTCGCCGTGCCCCGGTACGTACTCGCAGAGCATGCGCGCCGGGTCCGTATGCGAGCGCGAGAAGAGCACGCCCGCATGGTCGGGCTCGACGAGCTCCTGCACGATCACGCCCATGCCGCGGAGCCGCACGCCGGTATGCCTCTCGTAGGCGCGGACGCTCTCCTTGTCGTACGACGCCCAGCAACGCCCGAGTCCCTCGACGACCGAGTCTACCGTTCGGTCGCAGATGAATGAATCGAGCTGCCCCGCGAATGACGCGTCGAGAGAGTCCTCGCCGACCGCGGAGCTGCGCACCATGACGCGGGCGCCGCGCAGCGAGCCGAGACGGATCTGGATCTCTCCGGCGATCGCAGTCGGCACTTCTCGACATTCGGCAAACGCGCGCGCGCCGATTGCGAATCCCGGAGGTACGGGCAATCCCTCGCGAAGCATGCGCGAGAGGTTCGCAGCCTTGGCGCCAACCTCATCGTGCTCGAGGAGGCCGTCGAGGGGGGCGCAGTACATTAAAACCCCCTCTTTACGCGTAGCGTGACGAGCAGCAGCGAGAAGACGACGTGCGCCGCGCTACAGATGATGAACAGCAGGACGGCCTCCGCGGCGGTAACACCCGCGACGATCCAATACGCGAGCGTGACGCCAAGCGCCGAATCGGTCTTGTCGACCGCTGCATACAGTATCCGATTGCGCTCTGCCGATGCGCCCGGGGCTATCCCGGAACGGCGCTTCAACCAAGAGTTCGGCAACTCGAACAGCATGTAGACGACGCCCAGAAACGCTCCCAGAAGCATCGAGCCGAACAACGGCTCACCCGGGGAGAACAGCGGGACCGCGAGCGCGTTGAGCGTGGCAAGTACGACGAAGCCGCGCCACGTTTTGTTCGCACCGAACGCCGGCGCATGCACCGGACGCGCAAGGGCTCGCAGCGCATCCTGCCTGATGATGATCATGTGCAGGATGTTCGAGATCACCAGCGGGAGCACCAGCCGATTGACGTGCTCGATCATGATCTAGACCTCCAACAGGTCGAGCATGCGAAACGCGTTGGAATAAATGCGGGGCGCGAACTCGTAGCGCGTGACGATGTCACCCACCAGGTAGAATGCGACGCGCGTCACGAGGAACACCTCGAGCGCATATCGGTAGGCGGCCATCCAATGCTGCCATGACGGCCGATCCGGGTCCGTCGCATACAGCGCAAAGTGCAGCTCGAGATGGTGCAGCAGGTCGCTCTCGAGGAAGTCTTCTTCGAGAGCGAAGCAGAGGAATTCGACGATGTCGCGATGGGGGACGTCGATGACGCTGAGCTCCCAGTCGTACACGCACGGAACGCCGCCATGACGCATCGCAACGTTGCGTGGATTGAAGTCGTTGTGGACGATCGTCCTCCGGATCTCGAGCGCGTCATGAGAGCGCTCGAGGTCGTTGATCGCTCGTTGCATGCGTTCCGCCCGCGCCGGTGTGATGAGGTCGCGATGATAGTCCGCCGAGAGCTCCACGAGCCGCGAGTACAGCGCCCGACCGTGCCATGGACGGAATGGTGCAACCTCGGCGTGGGCGTGCGCAAGCGGAGCCAGGAGCTGGTGGATCTCCGTGATCGCCCCGATGACGGCGTCGACGCTCGCACGATCCCACAGTGCCGGATCGTTCTCCGCATTGAAGTGGCTCAGCGTGGATGAGTCGAGGAGCTCCTGGATGAACAGATAGATCTCCCGCCCCTCATCGACGCGCTTGCCGTGGTAGGTAGGGGTGAAAGCGATGCCGTGTTCGTGGAGGATCTCGTAGAGTGCGATCTCCTTGATGTGGCAGTCCTTGTACTCGAGGCAGTCACGACAGTCGACGATGAGATCAGCCAGCGCGGTGTCCACCGTCGAAGCCATGAAATGCAGTCCTTCAACGACCTCGCGATCGAGCGGCTTGATCTTGAGCAGGAGGCGCTCAGTGCTCGGCTCGCGCAGAGGATGCTCCCTCGCACGCGACGTGACCGCGATCGGTACGAAGCCGCAGAGCCGGCGGCTGACGCGGCTGGCAAGGCTCATGAGGATGCCGTTGTCGAGCACGCCGTCGGCGAGCAGCGCGACCGAATCGACCGTCCGATCGCGGTACGTGCCATTGAGCGAGCCCTCGACGAAGTTCCTGTCGATCTCCGAGCGCAGGAGCCAGCGCACCGGTTTGTTGCGACCGAGGCGCTCGTGCGCCTTGGCGAACTGGCCGCCGACGATCGCGGCGAACGTGGAGATCTCGAGTGAGAGAGCGAAGCCGGCGATCAACGACGCGAAGCGTCCCACTCGGCCGGAGCCGTAGCAGCCCATGAGCTCGAGCGCCTCGCGCTGACGCGGAAGAGCGGTGCCACCGCCGACGGTACCGACGACGAGCGTCGGCAGGTTGAGCGAGAAGTACAATCCATCGGTCGTTCGCTCGACGTTGAGCACGCCACAGCTCGACTCGTGAAGGCTCCCGAGGTCCTGGCCGGTCGCGACGAACAGCGCCGCGATCGCGTTCGCGACGTTGATGTTGTATCCGACCATGCCATCGAGGCGCGCCATCGCCACGGATTGACTGAAGCACTGCACGATCGCGTCGGAGGTGGTACGAAGCACGTCGTTGACGATCCGCTCGGGGATCGTGCATTCGGCGACAGCGTGAACGCCGCGACCGTGGCTCATTGCGAAGCCGGAGACCTTCTTGTCGGAGGCGCCGTTACCCTCGACGACGCAGCGCACGATGAGGATGCCGGTCTGCTCCTCGAACTCCTTTTCAATCCACAGCGTCGCGTGCCACGTGCAGCTCGTCGTCATGTTCTGGCCGGTGGCGTCGCCCGTCGTGTAGACGAACTTGACGTGCACCGACTTCCCGACGATGACCGGCGTGACGGTGACGAGGTGGGCATGGTTGGAGTGACGCTCGGCGATCGTGCGCAACTCGCCGGTGTGCACTTCGATCCATTCGGCGAACCGCACGGACTCGGCGAGGCTCTCGAAGATGAACATGGGCGTGCGGATCATCTTCTGATGCAGCACGTGGGCGCTGAAGCCTCCGCCGAGACTCACGGCTCGGGCACCGCGGTTGATGCTCGCGATGAGCGCTCCCTCAAGGGTCCCTGCGAGCGCGTGCACGGGCTCGACGCCGTCCTGGTTGCGAAAGAGAAGCGGTCCGAGGAGGCCGAGCGGCACCTCGACGGTGCCGACGAACGACTCGATGTTGTTGCGGACCTGTTCGGGCCCGAGCCGCGCTTCGGAGATACCGACGAGCGCATGGTGGTGTCCGGCGAGGTATTCGAGACGCATCGTCGTTGCGCTCTGCGTGCTCTGTCCCCGTCCGGGAACCGTCGGATAGGTCGTGTCCATGGAGCGCCCGTCGTGCGGTGAGGCAGCGGTGCGAGGCCCATGCAGGGAGGGGTGGTGCTGCAGGCGTGCTTCGCTTGGTGATTGCCCGCGAATATACCCATAGCCGGTCCGGAACACCAGCAGGCCCGCTCGCCGCGGCCGGCCGGCGCTCGCAAGGGAAGGGCTCGGACGCGCCGAGGGGCCGTCGCGGTGACGGCCCCTCGGAGGATGTCGCGTGCGTGCTGAAACACGCGGTCATGTCATGTGGACGGCGCGTTCTCGGCGGACGCCGCGCGAAGGACCTCTCTGCTATGCGCTGAGGGACGGCGCGGCAGCAAGGCGCTCGCCCATCGCCACGTATCCCCTCACGGTCGCGTCGAGCCGCTTCGCGAGCACCTCGTCGACGAGCGCGCCGTGCTCGTCGAACGCCGAGGCGGCCGAGGCGAGCGCGAACATGTCGGGCGAGAGCATCACGCCGAGTCCCTCGAGCGGAATGCGCAGTTGCCACAGACCGCGGATGCCGCCGATGACGCCGGTCGACGCCGCCATGATCATCCCACTCCGCCCGCGCAGCGGCTGGGGTCGTGCGCGTGAGACCCAGTCGATCGCGTTCTTGAGCGTCCCCGGAATCGAGTAGTTGTACTCGGGCGAGGCGATCATGATGCCATCGGCCGCCTCGATGCGGCGAACGAGCTCCAGCGCGCCAGTCGGCAATCCTCCGGACGTCTGCAGGTCGCCGTCGTACAGCGGCATGTCGAACTCGTGAAAGTCGGCGAGGTCGACCTCGGCGCCGGCGTCACGCGCGATCGTCGTGGCGAGCGCGATCAGCCGTCGGTTGTGCGATGTCGCGCGCAGCGACGCCGCGAATGCGAGAATCCTCATCGACTCCTTCCGTTGTGGTGGTGTGCCGGGCTCGGGCCGGCATTAAAGCGCGGTCGATCCGAAGAGCTTCGCGCTGATTGCGATCGCCTCGCCGACCTTCGAGCCGACGGTTCCCTTCGAGCCTGCGACGTTGAAATCCCTGAGCGAGACGTTGAAGGTCGCCGTGATCATGACGAGGTCTCCCGGAGCGCGCGACCTGGTCTTCGCCGAGGCGTCGAGGTACTGCACCGTCACCGGGACGGTCATCGTCTTCGTCACGCCGTGCATCGTGAAGTTCCCCGTGACGCTCGCCGTGAACGTGTTGCCCTTCGTCTTGACGTTACTCACCGACGTGGCGACGAAGGTGATCTCCGGGTGCTTCGCCGCGTCGAGCCATGCCTCGCCGCGCAGGTGCTCGTCGCGCATGTCGTTGCCCGACTTCATCGTCGCCACCTTCGCACTGATCGTGCCACGCAGCGACGCAGGGTTCTTCGGGTCGAGCGTGAGCGTGCCGGTGACGCCCTCGGCGGTTCCCTGGATCTTCTCGAGGGGCGCATCGCTGTTCCAGAGGAACTGGTTGGCGCCGACGGCGTTGCTCAGGACGATCTTCCTGGCGCCCTTCGCCTTCGTCGTCAGTGGTTGCGCGCTGACGGTTCCCAGGGTGGCGGCGCCGGCAATCAGGAGTCCGAGAAAAATGCGGCTGGTCGTGCGGTTCATATCTGTTCCCGTTGTCGAATGTGTTGCGAACGTGACCCGTCGTGGTCATCGGGAACAAAAGTATGTTCTAACGATAGTCGTTGCAACACTCATTACGCATCGAAACATCCTCCCGTGGAATGATCATGCCGTTAGCACCTCTCGTCGATGTGCCGTGCTTGTCATGTCGATGTCCGACGGAGCTCAGTCCTCGTCGGTGAACAACTGCTCGCAGAGCGCGGTGAGCTCCTGGGCCTCCTTCGCGGAGAACTTGCGCTTGAGCATGTCGATGAAGCCTCGATCCAGGGGCGCGATCTTCGCGAGCAGCGCGGAGCCCTCGTCGGTGATGCGCGTCAGGACGACGCGACGATCCTCGTCGGAGCGCCGGCGCTCGACCAGGCCCAGCTTGACGAGCCCGTCGATGCGGCGCGTGACGTCGGGCGAGCGGTGAACCATCCGCACCGCAACCTCGCCGCAGGGGTGCCCGTCCGGACCCGCTCCCTTGAGGATGCGCAGGATGTTGTACTGCTGCCGCGAAATGCCGTGTTGGCTGACGAAGTGATCGATCTGTTCGTCGAGGAAGCTCGCGGCGACCATCAGCGCGAGCATCGCCTCGTGCTGCGGGCTTTCGAACTTCCACTGTTTGAGCCGCCGTCGTAGTGCATCTCCCATGGCGCCGAAGATATGACCCTCGGCCAATCGTGCAACGCGTCGATCCGAACCGGCCACAGTATCTTCCGCCCATGACCGCTCTCGGACTGCATCTCGTCGACTGGCTCGTCATCGCGGGGTACTTCGTGCTGATGCTCGCGATCGGACTGTGGGCCCGGCGCCGGATCCGCAACACGAGCGACTTCTACCAGGGGTCGCGCTCGTTCGGACGGGCGATCATGGCGTTCCTGAACTTCGGCAACATCACCGACGCCGGGCAGACTGCCGGGGTCACCAGCGAGATCTACCGGCAGGGACTGCAGGGCGTCTGGTTCCAGAACCTGGTGCTGTTCCACACGCCCTTCCAGTGGTTCATCGCCGCGTTCCAGCGTCGCGCGCGCTACATGGCGCCGGGCGACATGTACCTGCACCGCTTCGAGAGCCGCTTCCTCGCCGGGCTCTACGCCGGCGTGCTGATCCCGGTCGCGATCTACGCGAACTCCTTCGGCTACCTGCTGACCGGCAAGACCCTGCAGGCGATGATGATCAAGCCCGCGGCGGAGTACACCATCGCCGAGCGTGCCATGGTCGAGGGCTACACCGAGCTGCGCACGCTGCGCTCGCTCGACTACGCCACGCTCAGCGCCGAACAGACCGCACGGCTCGAACGGCTCGGCGAGCTCGAGAAGCTCGGGGAGCTCCGCTCGTTCATCTCCTACCTCGACCTCACGACGTTCTACATCATCTACGCGATCCTCATCGCCGCCTACACCGCGCTCGGCGGACTGCTCGCGGTGGCGATCATCGACATCGTCCAGGGCGTGCTCATCGTGTTCCTGTCGTTGTCGCTGCTGCCGGTGGCGCTGTCGCACATCGGGGGACTCGACGGGCTGCGCGCGGCGGTGCCCGAAAGGATGTTCGAGCTCTTCGGCTCCTCAGCGCTCAGCGACTACACATGGTACTCGGTCGCGAGTCTCGCGCTGTTGAACCTCGTCGTCAACGCGCCGAAGGCGTTCATGATCGGCGGCGCTGCGAAGGACGACCGCTCGGCGCGCATCGGATTCGTCACCGGCTCGATCTTCAAGCGCTTCATGATGGTGGCGTGGGCGTTCACCGGCCTGCTGGCGCTCGGCATCTACGCCGGACGCGTCTCGGACCCGACGAACATCTGGGGTTTCATGACGCAGGATCTGCTCGGCGTCGGCGCGATCGGACTGATGATCGCGGCGGTGTTCTCGGCCAACATGGACGGCAACTCGACGATCTCGCTGGAGTCCTCCGCGGCGGTCGTCAAGAACATCTACGAGCCGATGCGGCCCGATGCCAGCGAGCGCAGCCAGGTTATTCTCGGGCGCGTGCTGCTCGTCGCGATCCTGGGCGTCTCGGTGTACTTCGCCAACGTGATGCAGAACGAGAGCATCATGACGGTCTTCCGCTACATCCTCTCGGTCGGAACGATCGTCGGGCCGTCAATCTGGCTGACGTACTTCTGGCGCCGGTTGAACACCCGCGCCGTCGCCGCCCAGATGATCGTCTCGATCCTCCTGATCGTCGTCATCCCGAACGTCGTTCCGAAGATCGCCGGCCTCGCCGGTGACGAAGCATTGACCGTGCAGACGCGCGAACGCGTCGTCGAGACGCAGCTCAAGGCGACGCAGGAGGATGTCAGCTCCGGACGCGCGACGATCGCCGGAGAGCTCATCACCAAGCGCGAGCGGATCGCACCGGCGGGCATCTTCTTCGAGACGGTCGTCCGCGAGAACGCCGACGACTCGACCTCCCGGCTGCAGGGTCGCGGGCTGTTCAGACCGCAGATCTGGGCGCTCTCGGCGCTCGGCGTCGACTTCACGAGCTGGAGCAAGGCCTCGATCACGACGACCGTCTCGCTCTTCGACGCGAGCTTCCCGTTCGTGCTCCTGCTGATCTTCTCGCGCTTCACCCGGCGCAACTCCGAGCACGTGCTGCGCGATTTCTACGCGCGCATCCACACGCCCGCGGTCGCCGACGCCGAGCTCGACGCGCGGCTCGTGCGCGAGAAGATCGACAACCCGGAGCTCGTCGAGCAGGACAAGATCTTCCCGGGCACCGACTGGGAGTTCTGGCGGCCGACGACGTTCGACGTGCTCGGATTCCTGGCGTGCGTTGGATTCGTCATCGTGATCATCGGACTCTACATGGTGGTCGCGTCGATCGGTGGATGAGCCGCCGACGGCGCGGCTTCACGCGTCATCATCTCAATGACTGAAGAGGATCGCCCGGCGAGCACCGAACGGTTCATCCTCGGCGACGGCACGCTCGCGTGCGTCGTCGAGTGGTACCGGGCGCCCGGACACGACGCCTACGGACTGCTGCTGGCCGCGCCCGGCCGGATGGCACGGCGCGAGGGAACGCTGCTGTGGCATCCCGAGCATGCGCTGCGCCGCACCATGCTGACCATCGTCATCGACGGCGCGCGCCACGCGCCGGGGCAGGATTCGACCGAAGTGTTCCGGGAGGACGATCGCGTCGTCATTCGATGGCGAGCGGGCGACGCCGTGGTCGAGGAGCGATTGCGCGTCATCGTGCAGGTGCTGCAGCGCGAGGTGACGGTGCTCGGCGCAACGGGCGACGTCCGCGTCGAGGCGGCGCTCTACGGCAATCCACTGCTCTTCGACGAGTTCTCGTCCGACGGACATCTCGAGGCGCGCGGCCTGACGAGCATCGCGCTCCTCGGCGGCCAGCCTTTCGAGCGCTTCGTGGGCGCCACCGCGATCACACAGCCGGACGGCGCCCGCACGTGGCGGTTCGAGTACGTCTCCCCCTGCGGTCACGACGCGCTCAAGGCCCTGAGGGATCGCCACGACGCCGACCGCATCGATGGACCGCTCTCCGCACACGACACGTTTGTCGTCGGTCCCGATGCGTCGCGAGCATTTCCGCTCGACGCCGCTGCCGGCACGAGCCCGCTGTCGCGTCTTCTCGCGATCTCCCGCACCTCGATACGAGCCGCCGTCTCGCACGACGGCCGATTCAACGCGTCGCTCTTCCAGTACGAGTTCGAGTGGGGACTCGACGCGGCGATGGTCGCCTCCGCTGCGGCGCTCGGCGGTGACGTCGGACTCGCGCGCGAGATCCTCACGAACCTCCTCACCCGCCTCTCGAACGACGACGGGATGGTCGCCGAGGCCGGTCGCTTCCGCGGCGGCGAGCTCTCGGAGCTCAACGGCAACGGGGCCGCGCTCGACGCGGTGTGGCGCTACTGGCTCGTCACGCGCGACGACGAGCTCGTGCGCCGGCATTGGGACCGCATCGTGGCGATCGCCGAGTATCCGCTGCGCGACGAGTTCGCGCACGAGAGCGGGCTTCTGCGCACGCAACGTGATTTCTGGGAGCGGTTTCCGTGGCAGGGAGTCGGCGACGGGTTCGAGCTCGGTCACCAGGTCTTCTGCGCCGTCGGACTCGACGCCGCTGCCAGCCTCGCCGCGATCGTCGGCGACGAGGCGAGCGCAGCGCGTTGGCGAGGCGCCGCCGCGACGATTCGCACCGCCATGCTTTCGCATCCCATGCTCTCGCTCATCGACGGCGGCCGCTTCATTCGGCGCAGGCTCGTCGACGGCCGCATCGAGGATTCGCTCATCGCCGATCCGTCGTGGCGTCGGGACGAGTACGCTCCATATCTCCCACCGACGTACGACACGTCGCCCCGCGCCTGCGAGCCCGACGTGACCGAGGTGCTGCCGATCCTCTACGGACTCGTCGACCCTCGCTCGGAGATCGCGCGAGCCACGCTCGACGCCGTCGCGACACTCTGGACGCCCGTCGGCGGCTACTCGCGCTACAACGTCGCGTCCGAGCCCGACTCACCGGGCCCATGGCCCTTCGCCAGCGCGATGGTCGCCGGGGCCGAGCTCGCCGCCGGACTCGCCGATCGGGCGCAGAGAACGATCGACTGGCTCGTCGAAGCCGCGGGAGCCGGGGGAAGCTGGCTGGAGTACTACGGCGAGCGCGAGTCACCTCCGCTGCCGCCGGTCGGCATCATCGTCTGGGGATGGGCGCAATTCATTCTCCTGGCGATCGAGTCGATGGCCGGCGTGCGCATCGATCGCGACCACGTGCGCATCAATCCGCGGATGTCTGGCATCGCCCACGTGCTGCGCATCGGCAAGCACTCTGTGCGCCTCGTCATCGAGGGGCTCGCAGAGGCATCGCTCGACGGCGAGCCGTGCTCTCAGGAGGTCATCATCCCACTTCCGCTGAGCCGCGATCACGATGTCCACTTTCACTAGACCTCGACGCTCGATGCAGATTCCGCGCATCACCTGGACGCACGTCGCATCAGGTGCCGGCATCATGCGACGGGCGGGCATCATGCCGTTCGCGGCTCTGGCATCACTGACGGTGATCACGCTTCTGACCACGATCACAGCGCGCGCGCAGACGGTCTACGCGGCGGTCTGGGGCGATCCTCGATCGGTGGTCGGCTCGAGCACGCTCAACAGCGGACTGTTCCGCAGCGCCGATCGCGGCCGCACGTGGACGCATCTCGGACCGCAGAACCTCAAGACGTTCTCGATGGACGCGGTCGACTCGGCTCGCGGGCGCATCCTGTTCATCGCGGCCGGCAACGGCATCCACCGCTCGCTCGACTCCGGACGTACATGGAGAATCGTCACCGACTGGCGGATCACCGAGGTGCTCGACGTGCTCGTCGATCAGTCGAACCCGCGTCGTCTCTATGCCGCGACGGCCTTCGGCGTCCGGCGCTCGAGCGATGGCGGCGACACGTGGGATGATGCGACCGGCGTCGCGAGCGAGGGATACGCATCGGCGCTCATGCGGCGCGGCGACTCCATCGGCGCGGTCGTGCACGTCGTGGATCCTTCGACGAACACGCGCGTGCCGCGCCTGCTCTGGTCGACCGATCACGGAGCCACGTGGCTCGCGGAGCCCGGCGTCGTCAGCGATCCGCCGCGGCGAACGATCGACTCCTCCGCGGTAATGACCGTCGTCGCGGCAGGCACGGACTCGCTGGCCGGCACCTGGGGTCGGGGAGTGTACCGCGGCCACGCCAATGACTGGACGCCGAGCGGGCTCGAAGGAACGCAGCTCTGGAGACTGATCGTGAAGGAGTACTGATGAGCCATCGCACATCGAATGCTCGTGAGGCGCGCGCGCCTCGAGCGTGCGTTCTCGCGTCCCGCGCGGCGATCGTTCTGGCGTCCGGCGCGGTGATCGCTGCGGGCGCGCTCTCGTTGACCGGCTGCTCGTCGACGCGTCCGGTCGTAGCAGAGACGGCGACCGCACTTCCGAGGGCCGCACCGAGCGCCGCGCAGCGCGAGCACGTTCTTCGCACCGTCGCGGGTTTCAAGCATCTCGGCTTTCAGGTCGTCGCGGCGCGGCTCCGTCTCGGCGTCGATACGGCGCTGGCGTGGCGGCAGCTCGACACGCTGCTGGCGAAGCCGACGGGCGACATCTTCTGGATGTATCCGGCGACCGGCTTCTACCTGACGATGCGCTCGAAGCTCGACGATGCCTGGCGTGAGCGCTTCCGGCGGACGTGGAAGACTTACACGCCCTATCGCGGCGACACCGAGAACCACTTCCTCATGTACTACACGTCGCTGCTGCTGATGAGCCAGGAGTGGCCCGCACTGCCCGGCAGCGAGTGGTTCAACGGGAAATCGTCGCAGGAGAATCTCCGCGAGGCGACCGAGTACCTCGAGCACTGGATCGACGAGGCCGTGCGGCTGGGCCCGACCGAATGGGACTCGCCGCGTTACGCGTACTACTACATCACGCCGCTGGTGCTGCTGCGCGACTTCGTCGCCGACCCGACGCTGCGCCGGCGTTGCGAGATGATGCTCGAGCTCACGCTCGCCGATTACGCCGCCGAGTATCTCGCCGGCTCGTACGTCGGCGCACACTCGCGCGATGGTGACGGGTCGGTCGTCGATCCCCGGCGCGCCGAGGTCACCAGTTACGCGCAACTGTACTTCACCGACTCGATCGCGTTCGTGCTGCCGGATCTGGCGTTCGCGGCGATGAGCGACTGGCAGTGCCCGCCGATCATCCGCGCGATCGCCCATGACCGCGACTCGTCGTACGTGCACACCGAGACGAAGCGCTCTCGCGCGCGGATGCGCTTCAGCGCCGAGCGCTTCACGACGGTGCGCAAGTACGATTACATCACGCCAGATTACGCGCTCGGCTCCATCCAGGGCGGCGTGCACCAGCCGATCCAGCAGCACACGTGGGACGTCACGTTCGCGGCGCCGAGACCGAACAACACGCTCTTCGCGCTGCACCCGACGTGGTCGGCGGAGGAGCTCGGGACGTTCTTTCCCGAGGATCCCACGCTGATGATCGAGAGCGTCGCCCGTGCGAAGGCGAGCTACACCAACCCGAACAAGTGGATCGGGGGATCGCCCAACGAGCGCGTGGCGCAGCACGGAAGCTCGCTTGTCGCCGAGTACGCGATACCGGCGGGCGACCCGGTGCAGAGCGTGAGCCTCTTCCTGCCCATGAGCGCCGACACGATCGTGCACGACGCGAGCGGGTGGTGGTTCGTGCGCTTCGGCGATGCGTTCGTCGCGGTGACGGGTGGCGACTCGAGCACGGTCGAGGGACCCTGGCGCCGGGTGCGCACAGGGCCAACGGCACCGAACGGCGCTGTCGATTCAGGCCGCGTCGCGGCCCGCTTCGACGCGACCGTCGTCGGCGTCGTCGTCACCTGCGCGCGCGCCGAGGACGTCGACTGGGCGGACTTCGTGCGCAACGTGCTCCGCAGTCCTCACGATCGC
This sequence comes from Kapaibacterium sp. (SeqCode), assembly GCA_035539855.1. Classification (GTDB taxonomy): domain Bacteria; phylum Bacteroidota; class Ignavibacteria; order OLB7; family OLB7; genus DATLHO01. The sequence goes on from DATLHO010000175.1 coordinate 52,419, forward strand.
GTCGAGCCGCTTGGCGGCGATCGCGCGCGCTACACCATCGTCGACGGGCTCGGCGTCGAGCGGCGACTGACACCGCCCGACGCGGCATCGCTTTACGAGTCCCACGCCGGCGCCTCCTTCGACGGACCGCACATCCATCAGTCGGCGGGCGCGTCGACCGTGAAGCTGCGCTGGGGGCCCCGTCGGCGCGTTCTCGATTTCGATCGGGTCGACATTCGCCAGTGACCGACCGAACTCGCACGTCAGGGCCGACTTTTCACCGCACGCTTGCATTCCGGCCACGACCGCTGTATGTTCGCAACCGCTGACCGTCCAGTCCGCATCGTGAGCACGGGTACGCTTACGACCGCAGTGGTGTCCAACCCGATCCCCCCTCCCCTGTACACCCTCAGACAGACGCATGTCCGAGCTCGCATAGGCACTTGGCGAGCTGAGGGACCGCGACGCGTTCGGCACACACTTTTCTCCCTGGGCAAGGAGATAATCATGGTTACCGAAGTTACCAGGCGCAAGACGCGTCAGGATGTTCTCATTCTGGCTGCGGTGTTCTTCGTGTTGTATCTGCTGAACTGGGTCACGTCCTCGTGATCCGACGGTAGGACCTCACAACAACCACCCCCCACTCAAGACTGGATTTCGTCCGGAAATCACGAGCGTGCGCATCGACGCGCGGGCGCCGGCCGTGCCGTATCTTCTGCGATGCATGAGTGATCGCATCCGACTCGCGGCACTGCTCGGGCTCGCTCTCGTCGCGCTCGCGACCCTGGGCGTGATCGTCTACAACGTCGTGGCGAACGATTGGCGCCTCGTCGGCAACCCGCTCGACCTGTCGTTTCTTTTCGGAGACGACGAGCCCGAGCTCGATGTCGACGGCCGCTCCGTCGTGCACTCGCGACGCTTCGGTCCGGACTCGATCGGCGTGATCCGCATCGAGACGCGGACGCTGCGCGTGCGCGTAACCTCGACGCAGACGTCGCAGATCGAGGCACGCTTCGCGCTCGACGGTGACGCCACCGACTCGAGCATCTTCGCCTGGTCGGCCGAGGCCGCATCGGGCGAGCTGCGACTCGGCGCCGCACCGAACGGCGCGCCCGGCAATGCCTCGGGCTCGCTCGAGATCACCATCCCATCGACATCACGCATCGCCATCATCATCGTCGCGCACGCGGGCGAGATCTCCGTCACGAACGTCTCGGCCGGCATCGACGCGACCGCGCTCGGCGGCTCGATCGAGCTGACCGGCGTCAACGGGCGGGTCGCCGCGCGCTCCGATGGCGACATCGTTATCGACGCCTGCAGGCTCGACAGCGCCGTGCTCATCGCCGCCGGTGCCGTCAGCCTGTCGCTCACAGAGGGAGCAGTGCACGCCGAGGCGTCGGAGATCGCCGCCGCACGACACTTCGGCTCGCTCGACGCGACCGCGCGCGGCGCGATCCGCGCCGAGATCCTCTCGCGCGATGCGCCCGTGCGCCTCGTCAGCCATGAGGGGAACGTTGCGCTCCGCGTGCTCGACGGCGCGCGCTTTGCCTACGATGTCGACGCCCCCTCCGGATCGATCGTCGCGAACGTGCCGTTCGATTCGCTCACCGAGGAGAATGCGACCGAGCATCGCGTGCGGGCGACGATGAACGGCGGCGGCGTGCCGGCGGTCATCCGCGCCGCGCGCGGCAACGTCGAGATCCTTCTGTTCGAGGCGGCTGAAACCAGCGAGCGACGACTCCATGTGGAACCAACTACGCGCCGTGCCGCACTGGCTCTCGGCGCTGTTCGATCGCTGTCCGGCGGAGCACGACGGGCGGTGGAAGGACCGTGACGTCATGATCGTCGCGCACCGTGGCGCGGCGTGCGACGAGCCGGAGAACACGATCGCCGCGCTCGACGTGGCCCTGGCGCGCCATCGGTGCTCCGCCGTGGAGATCGACCTCAGCATGACGCGCGACGGCGAGATCGTGCTGTGGCACGACTGGGATCCGACCGACACGGTCTCGATCGCGCGGCAGAACGGTCTCGAGGAGAACGTCCGCTGCCGGCCGATCACGCCCGAGTCCGGCTCGCGATGGCTCCGCCTCGTCAACGAGCTCGACCTCGACGACCTTCGGAAGCACTTCGGCTACGGGCTCAAGGAGGTGGGCTCGCCCCGCCTCGAGGCGCACATCCCGACGCTCGCCGAGTTCCTCGTCTGGGCGGCTCAGCACCCGGAGCTGCGACACGTGCACTTCGACATGAAGATCCCGTCGCGCCAGGTGGAGCTCGTCGAGCCGATGATGGATCGCATCGACGCGCTCATCGCCGAGCACGAGCCGGCGTTCCGGATCATCTACTCGACGCCGCACATGAAGGTGCTCGAGGCGATGGAGCGACACGCCTTCCATCCCAACTACGCGTTCGATGTCGAGACGCCGTTCGGCATCGTGCTGCGCCCGTCGCGCTTCAGCTCGGTGCGCACGGCGATCCGCTTCAAGAACGCCTTCGGCACGTCGATGCATCCGAAGGTCACGACGTTCGCGCCGTGGACGACCTACAAGCGGGTCATCCGTGCCGACGTTCGATTGCGCGAAGCGCACAACCGCAGCAACCCCGAAGTGCCGATCGAGCGCGTCTTCGCGGCCACGCTCAACGAGCGCGACCTCATCCGCTGCCTGATCGCCATGGGGATCGACGGCCTCATCACCGACTGTCCCGACATCGTGCGCGAGGAAGCCGAGCGGGCCGGCCGGCAGGTCTGCTGATCGTGCGGTCCGGCACGTTTTCAGATTCGGAGGAATCCGGCTTAATTGCTTCCATGTCAACAGAGCCTCTCGACCAGCCGAAGGAATTCCCGCACTGGAACCGTGTCTACGCCGCGGTGATTCTCTTCACGGTGCTGACGATCGTCGGCCTCTGGCTCTTCTCCAGGGCATTCACTCCAACGGCGCTCCAGTAGCGGAAGCAGGTCGCGAATGAGGTGGCTCGACTGGGTGGTCGTCGCGGCGTACCTGGCGTACGTCGTGACCGACGGCGTGCGGTTCTCGCGCAGCAGGGACGGACTCTCCGGATATCTCCTGGCCAACCGCAGCCTGCCGTGGTGGGCGGTCGGACTCTCGGTGATCGCGACGCAGATGAGCGCGATCACGCTCGTCGGCACGACGGGACAAGCGTTCCAGGACGGGATGGGATTCATCCAGTTCTACTTCGGCCTGCCGCTGGCGATGATCATCCTCTGCGTCACCGTCGTGCCGTTCTTCTACCGCGCGAAGATCTTCACCGCCTACGAGTATCTCGAGCGACGCTTCGACGCGCGCACGCGCACCACGACGAGCTTCTTCTTCCTGCTTTCGCGAGGACTGAGCTGCGGCGTGATCATCGCCGCCCCGTCGGTGATTCTCTCGATCGTGCTCGGATGGGACCGTCTGGCGACGATCCTGGCGATGGGTCTGACGACGACCGTCTACACGATGCTCGGTGGCGTGCGCGCGGTGACGTGGACCGACGTCAAGCAGATGGCCGTGATCGTCGTCGGACTCTCCGCCGTCTCGATCGTGATCCTGCAGGCACTGCCCGAGCAGGTCGGACTCGGCGACGCGCTCGAGGTCGCCGGTCTGGCCGGGCGTCTCGAGACGCTCGACTTCACGTTCGATCCGTCGAAGACCTACACGTTCTGGTCCGGGTTGATCGGCGGGCTCTTCCTGATGCTCAGCTACTTCGGCTGCGACCAGAGCCAGGTGCAGCGATTCCTCACAGCGCGCTCGGTCGCCGAAGGACGCACGTCGCTGCTGATGAGCGCGTTCGTGAAGATCCCGATGCAGTTCCTGATCCTGCTGATCGGCGTGCTCATCTTCCTGTTCTACAGCTTCCTGCCCGGCTCGCAGACACCGCTGCTGTACGATCGCGGCGAGGCCGCGAAGCTGGCGACCTCCGACAGCGCCGCCGCCTTCCGATCGCTCGAGGCACGACACGCCGACGCGGCCCAACGGCGCTCCGACGCCGCCATCGCCTACGCCCGCATGCGCGCCGCCGATGCGGACGCCGCTGCCCCGACGAGCGATCCGGCTCCGAGCGAAGGAGCGGCCGCGAGCGGCGTCGCGGCGCAGCGCTTCGTCGAGGCCAACGACAGTGTCACGGCGCTGCGCGCCGCCGCTCGCGACATGGTCCGCACGACCACCGGCAGCGCCAGCTACAGCGACGTCAACTACGTCTTCCCGGCGTTCGTCACGACGCACATGCCGATCGGCGTCGTCGGATTGATCATCGCGGCGATCTTCGCGGCGGCCATGAGCTCGATCGCCGCGGAGCTCAACGCGCTGGCCACCGCATCGACGATCGACTTCTACCGGCGCCACGTCAAGCCCGACGGCACCGACCGCGAGCTCCTGTTCTTCTCCCGGATGTCGACGCTCTTCTGGGGGATCTTCGCGTGCGTCGCGGCCTACTACGCGGCGAGCCTGGGGTCGCTCATCGAAGTCGTCAACAAGTTCGGATCGTTCTTCTACGGATCGCTCCTCGGCGTCTTCGTCCTGGCGATCGGAACGAAGCGCGCGACGGGCCGCGGAGCCTTCTGGGGGCTGCTCTCGGGAATTGCCGCCGTGGCGTTCGTCAACTACTACGCGGAGATCGCCGGACTCTGGCAGAGCGTCAGCGGCAGCGACCTGCTGCTCGTGCACGTCGAATCGTTGAAGATCAGTTTCCTCTGGTACAACCTCATCGGGTGTTTCGTCGTCGTCGCCGTGGGCATGCTCATCAGCGTGCTCGATCGATCAGCGCGTGTCACCGGATCCGACCCCTCCAATACCAATGCATAGAAGCATCGCACTCCTCATAGCCGGATTGTTCTTCGGCGCAGCAGCGGCTGGCGCGCAGACGCGTGTCAACTCGCTCGCCGACGCGATCGCCGACTCGGTCCCGCGCGTGCTCATCGTCGCGGCGCATCCTGACGACGATGCCGCGTTCGCCGCGACCGTCTACAAGATCACGCACGACCTCGGAGGCCGCGTCGATTACGCGCTGATCACCAACGGCGAGGCGGGCTACAAGTACTCCACACTCGCCGAGTCGATCTACGGCCTCGAGCTGACCGACGAGCGCGTCGGCCGCGAGCATCTGCCGACCATCCGCAAGCGCGAGCTCATGAACGGCGGCGCCATCATCGGCGTGCGCGATTACTTCTTCCTCGAACAGGTCGACAATCAGTACACGCTCGATGTCGACTCGGTCTTCGCGCACGTCTGGGACGTCGCCGGCACGCGCGCACGGCTGCGGGAGATCATGGCGAAGGGAGCATATCACTACGTCTTCTGCCTCTTGCCGACGCCCGAGACGCACGGGCACCACAAGGGCGCGACGATCCTCGCGCTCGAGGCCGCTCAGTTGATCCCCGCGGCGAATCGTCCGGTCGTGCTCGCGGTGCGCACGCGCGACTCGAGCGAGACGGCGGCGCCGGCATTTCGGGGATTGCCGAATCACCCGCTGACCGCGCTCTCCGCCGATGCCCCGCGCTTCGAGTTCGACCGCACGCAGAAGTTCGGATTCCGCGACCGGCTCGACTACCGGATCATCGTCAACTGGCTCATCGCCGAGCACAAGTCGCAGGGAACGATGCAGCTCGGGGTCAACCAGGGCCACGTCGAGCAGTTCTGGTTCTTCGACGCGAACGATCGCGCGCGCGTGCCCGCGACCCGTGCGCTCTTCGAGCGGCTGGCCCGGCCAATGTTCCGGACGAAGACGTACTGACGCGCCGTGACGAACGACCCGCGGCGGCTCGCCCCACGACGGCTGGCGCCACGACGAGGGATCCGTCACGAACGAGCGATCCCGGCGCCCCGTGGTGGGACGCCGGGATCGGCAGATAGAGGCGGCGCGCTAGTTGTCGTCGTCGGGCGGGATCGTCAGTACCTGGCCGACCTGGATCTTGTCGGGGTCGTTGAGCTTGTCGCGATTGGCGTAGAAGATCCGCATGTACTCGTCGGAGTCACCGTAGAACTCCTTGCTGATCTTCGAGAGCGTGTCGCCGGACTTCACGGTGTACGACTTCGTCTGCTGCGCGGCCGCGGTTGCTCCGTTGGTCGCCTGCACGGTGATGTCGGCACTGAGGTCGCTGTAGCCGGCGTCGATGTGCTTGATCTGATCCCACACCCGGTTCTTCGCCTCCTCCGACGGCGCGACGCCGCGGAAGTACAGCTTGCCGCCCTGCAACTGAAGCGTCGTCAGGCGCACGCCCTGCTGATCGGCGACCTGGAGCGCCGTGGCGTACTTCTGGCGAAGCGTATTGAACACCTGCTGGTCGTTCGGCTGCGCCACGGTCTTCGATGCGCCCCGGCCGAAAATCTTGTCGAACAGTCCCATTGCATCCTCCTCGTTGAGTGACTCGAACGGGAAGGACGTCGCAAGGGCGATGCCACGCATTCAGACCTTCGGCTTGAGCAGCTCCTCGATCGACCCCGCCGCCAGACGCGCCTCGGTGTCGCCGGGAACGATCATGCGCGCGCCGTCGGAGGACAACGCGACCGGCACGTCGCCGGCGATGAAGTACCCGCCGCCGAAGATCTTCTGCAGCACCGTGCCCGCGATCTTGTACGCGACGAGCCCGAGCTCCGGCAGCACGTGGACGTCGCTGAGCTTGCCGAGCAGCGTGCCCTCCTCGGTCACGACGTTGGCGCCGACGAGCAGTCCCGCGCCGAGCACGCCGCCGCGCAGCACCGCGCTCGAGGCGCGGACCTCGAGCGGAGCGCCGGTGGCGGCCATCACCGCGTTCTCGCCGATGCGGATCGACGCGATGTCGAGCACCGCCTCCTCTCCCTGGCCGTTGCGGATCAGGAGTCCGAGCAGGCGCCCCTCGGTCGGCTCGACGACGATGTCGACGATCTCTCCGACTCTGTCACCACTGCCGGCGTCGAGCACCGACATCTTCCGAATCTCACCCAGGTCGAGTGTGCGCATGACGATTGTGTGTTGGATGATTCCGTTCTACTGCGCGACGACCGTCTCGGTCTCGACCGCGACGCCGGCCGCGGCGATCTCGGGATACCCTCCCGGTCCCACGTACACCGTGTCGATGCCCTCGCGCTCGAGGAACGCCGCCGCGTACGCCGAGCGAACGCCCGACTGGCAATGGACGTACACCGGCGCATCGCGCGGGATCGACGCGAGCTCGGGCGCCAGCCGCGTGTGCGCGACGTTCACGGCGCCGACGACGTGACCGGCCTCGAACTCGCCCAGACCGCGAACGTCGAGCACGTGGATCGGCCCGGCGGTCGCGCGCGCGGCGAACTCCCCGATCGAAACCTGCGCAATCGCCTCGCCATGTCCGGCGTCGACCCAGCTCTGCACCTCCGCGGGCGTGACGTAGCCGGCGATCCTGTCGAGGCCGACGCGGATCAACCCGAGCACCGCGTCGCGCACCTGCGCGTCGTCGCACACCAGCCACACCTCCTTCTCCGGCTCGATGTACGAGCCCACCACCGTCGGGTACGCCTTGTTCAGCGGCGCGTGCAGCGCGCCGGCGACGTGACCTGCGGCGAAGCTGTTCCACTTCCGCGTGTCGACGACGACCGCGCCGCGCGAGGCCGCCGCGGTCACGTCGTCGATCGTCGCATGTGCCGGCGACGGCACGCCGCCGAGCAGCGCCGGACCCGTCTTGTTCTCACGCTTCATGCGCGCGAAGTACGGCGGCGGCTCCGGCTGGCCCTCGAGGATCGACGCGACGAAGCCTCCCTCCTCTCCCGTCGACTGCGACACCGCCACGTTGAATCGCTTCTCGTAGCCGACGGTCGACTGCGGGATCGCCCCGAGCGCCTTGCCGCAGGCGCTGCCGGCGCCGTGTCCCGGCCAGACCTGCAGGTACTCCGGCAGCTCGACGAACCGCTTGAGCGACTGGTACAGCGCGCGCGCCGACGGCTCCTTCGCGCCGGCCACGCCGGCGGCGCTCTCGAGCAGGTCGGGTCGGCCGACGTCGCCGACGAAGACGAAGTCACCGGTGGCGATGCCCATCGGCTCGGCCGCGCCGCCGCCGATGTCGGTCACCAGGTAGCTCATGTGCTCCGGCGTGTGCCCGGGCGTGTGCAGCGCGGTGATGCGGATGTTG
>DATLHO010000176.1:0-11855 GCA_035539855.1 Kapaibacterium sp. (SeqCode)
CAGGGCGTGCTCGAGGCGATGCTCTCGCGCCTGGCGGGCGACCGCCCCGTCGCGGTGACCGGTGCGGGCAGGACGGACTCCGGCGTGCACGCCGCGGGACAGGTCGCGCATGCCGACATCACGACGACGCTCGACGACGCCTCGCTGCTGCATAAGCTCGGCCGGATGTCGCCTCCGGATCTCGCCGTGCTCGAGCTCGTCAGCGCGCCGTCGGATTTCCACGCCCGCTACGGCGCATGGCGGCGCAGCTACCGCTACACCATCCTCACACGCCCCGATCCGTTCCGCGCGCGCTACGGCTGGCTGATGGCATGGCCGATCGACATCGGACTGCTCGAGCGCGCCGCCAGCGAGCTGCTGGGACGGCACGACTTCACCGCCCTGTCGAAGCACAACCCGGACACGCCCGATCCCATCTGCGAGATCGTCTCGACCGGCTGGAGTGAGGAGCCGGGCGCGATAGTCTTCGACGTGACCGCCGATCGCTTTCTCTACGGTATGGTCCGCCAGCTCGTCGGCATCCAGCTCGATGTCGCGCGGGGCCGCCGCCCGATCGGGGAGATCGCTGCGACGATCGCTTCGCGCGATCGGGAGCAGGCCTCACCGGCCGTTCCGGGTCGAGGTCTGTCGCTCGTCGCGGTCGGCTATCCCAACGATCCCTTCGGCACAGCAACCGATCGACACCGATAGACCGGCCACGCGACGTTCATCGTCCCGGATCCAATCGCTAAATTCCCCGAACCGTCACATTTCATCGGGGACCATGAGCGCGACCACCTTTGCCCAACGCTACCAGTCGATCTTCGAGCGCACCGCGACGCGCCTGTGCATCGGCCTCGACACCGACGAGCGGACGCTCCCGGCATCCGTGCGCGGAGCAGCGAATCCCATCCTCGAGTTCAACTCGAGGATCATCGACGCAACGAGTGACCTGTGCTGCGCCTACAAGCCGAACCTCGCGTTCTACGAGAGCTCCGGCCGCGCCGGACTCGAGGCGCTCGAGGGGACGCTCGCGAGGATTCCGGAGGGCGTCATCCGCATCGGCGACGCCAAGCGCGGCGACATCGGCAACACCGCCGAGCGCTACGCCGTCGCCACGCTCGAGACCCTGGCGTTCGACGCGGTCACGGTCAACCCGTACATGGGCACCGACACGCTCGAGCCGTACTTCGCCTTCGACGGCGTCTGCGTCTTCGTCCTGGCGCTGACCTCGAACCCCGGCTCCAACGAGTTCCAGCGACAGCTCGTCGACGGCCTGCCGCTGTACCGGCGAGTCATCGATGCCTGCGTCGATCGCTTCGGCGACACCGGCAAGCTCGGGTTCGTCGTCGGCGCGACGCATCCCGATGAGCTGGCCGCGGTTCGCCAGCATGTCGGCCCGTCGATCCCGCTGTTGATCCCCGGTCTCGGCGCCCAGGGAGGCGACGCCGAGCGCAACGTGCGCGCGAACGACGGCGGCATCGCCTTCTTCAACGTCTCGCGCGGCATTGCCGGCGCAGGTTCCGGCGAGGACTTCGCCGAGCAGGCGCGAAGGGCCGCGAAGGGCTTCGTCGAGGCCCTGTCGGAGAAGCAGACGGTCTGAGCTTCTCGACCGGCTCGTCCCACCGATTCACACGCGGACCCAGGCGCACGGGAGAGCGCGTGGCCGCCACCGTTCCATCGCGCGTCGGGCATGGCGCAGACCGCGGAGCCATGTGCTCCGGAGGTGTCGCATGGTCGAACGCGAAGACGCCCGCGGGCGGTCCGATGGCTGTGGTCTGGAGGCGAGGCTCTATGCGCTGTGGGAGCGCTGCGCGACGACCGGAGCGCGCACGACGACGCTCGACGGACGCGACGTCATCGTACTGTCGCGAGGCGTGCGCAACGACGGACCCGGTCCCGATTACCTCGGCGCGGTCCTCGTCGTCGCCGGGAAGCTGCACGTCGGTGCGGTCGAGATGCATCGCGAGGAGTCCGACTGGTTCGTGCACGGACACGATCGTGACTCCGCCTACGAAGCCGTGGTCCTTCACGTGCTCGGCGTCGCGCCGCGGCGTCAGGCGCTCGCGGTGCCGACGGTCGTCGCCTCGGCTCTCGAGTCCGCTTCGAGCGAGGGGACGAGGCCGGGGCTCGTGTCGTCAGGCACACGGAGCCAGCATTCCGGCACGCCGTCGGGACCTCCCGAGATCTCGGCCTCGCTGCTTGCCGAAGCGGCGTGGGCCCGGCTGCTGCGACGCGTCACCGAGATCACGAGAGCGGAGCGAGCACAGTCACTCGAGGCGCGGCTGCGGAGCGCGTTCGTCCTGCGACTGTTCGACTGTCTCGGCTATTCAGCCAACCGTTCCGCGATGCGAACGCTTGCCGCGCGCATCGTCGACGACGGGGATCTCGACCTGAGCGGCGCGCCGGCCGGCTTCGACGCGTTCGCGGCGCGACTGTTCGGACTGGCCGGGAGCGACGAGCGCACGGTTCGCGCGCTCGGCGCCGGGTTCATGAGCGACGCGCGCCTCGATCGCATACTGAGGGCACGACCGGGCCCGATCCCCGGGCTTCGATGGACGCACGCGACGCGGCCGGCCAACGCGCCGGAGCGCCGGCTCTGGGCAGCGGCGCGGCTGCTTGCGGAGATCACCAGCGCCCGCCGGCTCGAGCGGCTGCTCGAGCGACTGGCGGCCGGAGCACCGTGGCACCGACTCGAGCTCGAACTGGTCGTGCGCCTCGGCAGCGAGTCGTTCATCGGGCGCTCGCGAGCCGCGGAGATCGTGATGAACGCGCTCGTACCGGTGGCACTCGCCGCCGGTGTCGAGCGCGGCTCCGTCACGTTGATCGAGCGCGCGTGCCGGCTCTATCGCAACGCGCCGGCACAGCAGAGCAATCGCACGATTCGCCAGGTCGAACGCCGATATCTCGGCGGCCGGGTGCTCACCGGGGGATTCTGGCAGCAGGGTGCGATCGAGCATTTCCAGCGTTACCTTTCACCGGACCGTAGCGGGCTTCGATTCCTCTCCGAAACGAGAAGGATCTACCGTCGCTCACCGGGAACCGACGACATCGAGTTCTGAATACCGCACTTCGAAATCCGCATTCAGCAATGGCAACGCCCGTACCGTTCGACAGCTTTCTCGAGACCTATCGCACGATGGCCGACCTGTCGGCCGCATCGGCTGCGCTGCACTGGGATCAGGAGACGCACATGCCGCCCCGGGCCGCCTCCGGCCGTGCCGAGCAGATCGCGACGGTCGATTCGCTCGTGCACCGCATGGCGACCTCGACCGAGTACGCGACGGTGCTGACCGAGCTCGAGGGGATGCTCGGCAACGGCGCGCTCGAGACGTGGCAGAAGCGCGCGGTCAAGGAGGCCGTCCGCGCGCAGCGTCGCGCCGCGAAACTGCCCGAGGAGTTCGTCCACGAGCTCTCCAAGACGCAGTCGCTGAGCCAGCATGCGTGGAAGCAGGCGCGCGAGGCGGCCGACTTCTCGATGTTCGCCGACACGCTCGCGAAACTCGTCGAGCTCAAGCGGCGCGAGGCGGCGTATCTCGGCGAGGGATGCGAGAATCTCTACGACGCGTTGATCGACGACTTCGAGCCGGGCATGACGGTTGCACAACTGCGTCCGGTGTTCGAGCGGTTGAAGTCGGGCACGCGCCTGCTGCTCGACCGCGTTCGCGATGCCGGCGCGAAGCCCGACAAGTCGTTCTGGCTCAGCCGCTTCGAGGCGGAGCGCCAGCTCGCGTTCGCCACGAATCTCGTCGGACAGCTCGGCTTCAGCTTCGAGTCCGGCAGGGTCGATCTTTCGACGCATCCGTTCTGCACGTCGTTCGGCGTCGACGACGTCCGGCTGACGACGCGCATCCGCGAGAACGAGCCGGCCGCGTGCATCTTCGGGCTCATCCACGAGGCGGGCCACGGGATGTACGAGCAGGGCTTCGATCGCGCCTACGTGCGCACGCCCGTCGGGCAGGCGATCTCGATGGGCATCCACGAGTCGCAGTCGCTGTTCTGGGAGAACATGATCGGTCGCGGCGAGCCGTTCTGGAACTGGGCGTTCCCGCGCCTGGCCGAGGCCTTCCCCGAGAACATGCGCGGCCGCTCGCCGCGCGACATGTACCGCGCGGTCAACGTGATGGAGCCGAGCTTCATCCGCGTCGAGGCCGACGAGCTGACGTACAACCTTCACATCGTCATGCGCTTCGAGATCGAGGAGGCGCTGATCAACGGAACGATGGAGGCGTCGGAGATCCCGGTGGAGTGGAACAAGCGGATGGAGCAGTATCTGGGCGTGGTGCCGCCGAACGACGCGCTCGGCGCGCTGCAGGACGTGCACTGGTCGTTCGGCCTCTTCGGCTACTTTCCGAGCTACACCCTGGGCAAGCTCTACGCGGCGATGTTCCATAACCAGATGGCGCGCGAGATCCCCGATCTCGACGGCGTCATCGCCCGGGGCGAGTTCGCGGTCGTGCTGTCGTGGCTGCGCGAAAAGATCCACCGGTGGGGGCGTCTCAAGAGCGCGGACGAGCTGGTGCGGGATGTCTGCGGCCGTCCATTGACCGAGACGGACTTCCTCGAATACATTTCCCGGAAGATTGATTCGGTCTATCGATAGGCGCCCGTGGCGCAATCGTGGTAGCTGTGGCGGGCAGAGTGTCCGGCCCGGGCTCACCAGTTCGAACGTGGTTTGAAGAAAACGAAGAAAATACCGACCGACGAGGGATCGCATCCCGGGGTCAGTGAGCCCCCCCACAACGGCAATGGAATCGGCAGCGAGCCGCCGTCGCCCGCGAAGATCGTCACCGAGGTCGAGCAGGTGCTCGATCCTCAGCGCCTGGAGCACGACCTCAACGTGCTCCTGGAGTCGTGCGAGAAGAACATCAAGTCGTTCGATCGCTCGCTGATCACGCGGGCGTTCCATCTCTGCGTCGACGCACACAAGCGCACCATCCGCGCCTCCGGCGAGCCGTACTACACGCATCCGTTCGCGGTCGCGCTCATCCTGGCGCGCGAGCTCGTGCTCGACGACGTCTCGATCGCCGCCGCGCTGCTTCACGACGTCGTCGAGGACACCGAGTTCACGCTCGAGGACATCCGCGCCGAGTTCGGTCCGACCGTCGCCGAGATCGTCGACGGCGTCACGAAGATCAGCGGCGTGTTCAACAGCCACGTCGTGACCCAGGCCGCGAGCTATCGCAAGCTGCTGCTGTCGATGGTCAACGACGTCCGCGTGATCCTCGTCAAGTTCGCCGACCGCCTGCATAACCTCCGCACGCTCGAGTTCCTTCCGCCGCACAAGCAGCAGCGCATGGCGCGAGAGACGCTCGACATCTACGCGCCGTTCGCGCACCGCTTCGGACTCGGCAACGTCAAGTGGGAGCTCGAGGATCTCTCGTTCAAGTACCTCAACCCCGAGGCGTACAACCGGCTGAAGACCGCGCTGAACACCAAGCGCAAGTCGCGCGAGGAGTACATCGAGCGCACGATCGGTCCGCTGCGCGAGCGGCTCGAGGCCGAGGGGATGCACTTCGACATCTACGGCCGCGCCAAGCACCTGTACTCGATCTACAACAAGATGCGGGTGCAGAACAAATCGCTCGACGAGATCCACGACCTCGTCGCGATCCGCATCATCCTCGACACCGAGAATCCGAACGAGTGCTTCACGGTCTACGGCATCGTCAGCGAGATCTATACGCCCGTGCCGGAGCAGTTCAAGAACTACATCTCGGTCCCGAAGAAGAACGGTTACCAGTCGATTCACACCACGATCATCGGTCCGGACGGACGGCAGGTCGAGGTCCAGATCCGCACGCGCAAGATGCACGAGGTCGCCGAGCGAGGCATCGCCGCGCACTTCGTGTACAAGGAGGCGACGCTCAATCCGACGGTCGTCAACGAGGACAAGCAGCTCGAGGAGTGGGCCAACTGGATCCGCGACATCTTCGAGCGCGCAACCGACGAGAGCGCCTCGCAGGAGGTGCTCGAGAGCTTCCGTCTCAATCTCTTCCAGGACGAGATCTACGTCTTCACGCCGAAGGGCGATCTGAGGATTCTGCCGAAGGGCGCGACGCCGATCGACTTCGCCTACGACATCCATTCGGAGGTCGGCTACCACTGCATCGGCGCGAAGGTCAACGGCAGGATCGTCCCGCTCGACACGCAGTTGAAGTCCGGCGACCAGGTCGAGATCCTCAGCTCGAAGAACCAGACGCCGAGCGCGGACTGGGAGAAGATCGCCGTCACGCACAAGGCGCGCTCGGGCATCCGTCGCTGGCTCAACGACCAGCGGCGCAAGCACGTGCAGCAGGGACGGGAGCTGTGGGACAAGCGGGCGAAGAAGGAGAAGGTGCACATCAACGACGACGAGCTCGAGCGCCTGTCGCACACGTTGAAGTACGAGAGCCGGGGGGATTTCTTCTCGGACATCGGCTCCGGCAAGCTCACGCCCGACGACGCGATGGGGATGATCCTCGAGCGTCTGAAGCAACCGAGCGGTCCGCGCGACGACGTGACCAGCCTCAACGGTCAGTTGCTCTACGACCGGTTCGTGCGCGAGGCGCGCACGACGGCCGAGGGCGTGATGATCGACGGCTCGGTCAGCGGCGTCAAGTACAACTACGCGAAGTGCTGCAACCCGATTCCCGGTGACCAGGTGATCGGCGTCGTCAAGACCGGCCGCGGCGTGACGATCCATCGATCGACCTGCCGCAACGCGCTGACGATGATGCAGGAGCCGGAGTCGCGCAATCGCACGCTCGACGTGAGCTGGGGAAGCGGCGCCGGGCACGACTTCATGGCGGCGATCAGGGTCAGCGGCGAGGATCGTCCGGGCATGCTCAACGACCTGACGCACGCGATCCTGTCGTATCAGAACACGAACATGCGGAGCGTCAACATCGAATCGCAGGATTCGATGTTCGAGGGCGTGATCACGGTGATGGTGAAGAACATCGAGCACCTGAGCCGTCTCATCGATCGACTGCGCAAGGTCCGCAACGTGCGCGATGTCGAGCGCTTCGAACAACTCTCGGCGGAGTGATGCGGAAGAACTACGACGATCCGATTCCCGAGCCCGACATCGATCCGACGCTCATCGATCCGACGTTTGCGCGGACCGAGCGTCGGATCGCCCGTTTGCGCTCGGCGCTGGAGCACCGCCAGCCCGATCTGCACCTGGTGCTCGAGAACGTGCACGATCCGCACAACGTATCGGCCGTGCTGCGCACCTGTGACGCGGTCGGCGTCGGAACGGTGCACCTGGTGTACACCTACGAGAAGTTCCCGCGCATCGGCCGCACGAGCTCGGCCAGCGCCTACAAGTGGACGAACCTCGTGCGGCACGAATCGATCGAGAGATGTTATGAGGCGTTGCGGAAGCAGGGGGTGCGGATCTACGCGACCGATCTGACCGAGCGCGCCGTCGAGCTCTACGACCTCGAGCTGGCCACGCCGGTGGCGATCGTCTTCGGCAACGAGCATCGCGGCGTCAGCGAGGAGGCCTCGCGCCTGGCCGACGGCAACCTGCGCATCCCGATGGTCGGGCTCATCCAGTCGCTGAACATCTCGGTCGCCTGTGCGGTCACGCTGTACGAGGCGATGCGCCAGCGCAGCGTCGCCGGTCGCTACGCCGAGCCCGCGCTGCCGATCGAAACGATCGAGGCGGCGCTCGCCGAGTGGGCGGCGAAGTAGCGCACACGCGCTCTCGCTCTAGGCGATCGCTCACGCGCCATAGCTCGAGGTGATCGCACACGCCAATCCGCTCGCCGTCAGAACGGACTCGTCAGTCCCACCGCCATCCCCCAGTTTCCTTTCGCCAGCGTGCCGACGCCGAAGCGCGCGTCGACGCGCAGGAACGCGACGTTCGAGATGAACGTGGGGATTCTCCCGAGTCCGAATCCGACCTCGCTATACCAGACGCTGCCGGTCGATCGATACCCCGGAAGCAGGAGCGTCGGTGCGCCCATGCTCGGATCGAGGATCTCCGGTGTGTCGTACCGTCCCGTCGCTGCCGTCGCGATGATCTCGATGCCGCGACCCCAGTAGGTCGGCAGGCCGATCCAGCGCCAGAGCAGGTCCGAGAAGTTGTGCTCGGCGTGCAGCGCGAGGTAGTCCGTGCCGCCGTAGAGGCCGATCGGCGCGGTCATGAAGTGACCGAGGGGAGAGACCACCGAGAGCGCGGTTCGCATCCGGAAGCGATACTCGAGCGGCGTTTCGGTCGAGCTGACGCCGCCGTGCACCGCCATGCTCAGGAGCATCGGCAGATACCCCGTGCCGAACGTCGGCACGTCGAAGCGCACGCGGCCTTCGATGCCGTTGAAGGTCGTGCCGCGCTCGAGATCCTCCCCGAGGATGCCGCCGATGCGAACACCGAGGTCGGCGTCGGAGCCTGAGCTGATGACGACGGCGCCTTCGGTCGAGCCGAAGCCGAGCGTCGCGCCGAGCGTTCGATAGCGCGTGTCGACCACGAGCGGGTTGTCGCGAAAGGCCTCGCGCACGAAGACCGAACGCTGGACGTTGTTGATCTGACCGAAGTGTCGCGCGATCTCGATGCCGGCCGTCGCCGAAAGCTCGCCGAGCCTCGCGCGCACGCCCGCGCTCCACCCATCCTCGCGGAACCAGTCGTAGTAATCGCGGTGCAGCAGCGCGGCCGCAACGCTGTTGACGATGCGGGGAATCGAGCGATCCCAGTGGTTCGTCCCGAGCCGCGAGAACACCGAGCCGTTGAGCGACAGCGCGAGGCCGTCGACGGCCGGCGCCGCGAGCGCGACGCTTGCCTCGCCGAGGGCGCGACGCAGGCCGAAGCTGTAGCCGCCGGACAGGCCGACGTCGACGAGCGAGCCCAGGCTGACGTCGGCGCCGGCAAACAGCGACAGGCCGCCGACACGGTTGAAGTCCGCATTCGGCTTGAACGAGAACCCGACGCCGCGCTCGTCCTCGCGAGCGTTCGTGTCGGCCTCGGCGACGAGGGAGTCGATCCGCGCGTAGGTCTGCTTCTCCTCCTCGGACAGCTCGCTCAGCGCGTTGTTCTCCCAGAACTCCGACCGGGCCGAGTCGGCATCGGCGGCCGCGGTGATGATGCTGCGGCGACCATCGGCGGTGCGCCGCGCGAAGACCGAATCGGGGATCGGCTCGTTGACCGTCGCCTCAGAGACGATGCTCGTCGCGCGCACCGTTGCGTCGATCTCGGCCAGGCCCTTGACGATCTCGACCTTCGCGGCGCCGGTGATCTCGAGGAACGTCGGATACCAGACGTCCTTCGCGAGGTGCTCGAAGCGCTGCACGAAGCGAAGGTCGCGCACGAACGCGATCGCGGTGGCCTCGGTGGGTCTGAGGTCGACCTCGACGAGGTTGTAGGTGCCCTTGATGATCTTCATCGTCCCGACGAAGGCGGGCAGCACCGTCGTCGTCGGGATCACGTTGATGACGAAGACCGTCTGTCCCGCAAGCGTCGAGCGCCCGGCGAACTCGAAGCGGTAGCGGCTGAACGCCTCGTCCGACAGCGGCGTCATCACGCGGGCGTTGAGCAGCGGGAGCTCGTCCTCGTAGAAGCTGACGAAGTTCCCGAGCGCGAAGAGGTTTCCCTCCGAGGGGATGTTCGCCGTCTGCCGTCGATTGAGCACGTCGATCTGGATCGGCGGCGTCTCGTCGCGGTCGTAGTAGTAGCGGCTGAACGTCTCGAGGATCACCGCCCGGTTCTCGTCCTCGATCCTGCCGAAGGCCTCACCCTCGATGCCGAGCGACATCTTCGAGTAGAGCATGCCGTTGAAGGTCTTCAGGCGCGCGAGGTTCTCTTCCTTGCGGAGGATCGCGCTGCGCACCACGTCGTCGGCCGAGAGCTCTGCCGTCACCGCGACGCCGCCGAGCTCGACGGTCGTCTGTCGCAGGCGGATCTCGGCGCGCGGGCCGGAGGTCGCAAGGGTGACGGTGTCGGATTCGAAGCCGAGGGAGGAGACGACGACGCGGTGGGAGCCGGGAGGAAGTGGAAGTCTGAACGTGCCGCCGGAGGCGCTGAAGGTGCCGCGCGTGCCGCCGAGCACGCGGATGGTCGCGCCCGCGACCGGGTCACCCGATGCGGCATCGCGCACGATGCCGGTGACCGCGACGTTCTGCGCAGCGGCCGAAGCGCCGACGCAGAGCAGCAGCGCAAGGAGTCGAAGAATGCTCATGGCTGATGGGTTTCGGCAAGGACGCGCGAGGGCGCCCGATGCAACCTGCGATATGAGCCTGCTCAGTTCGAGGCGACGAACCGTGCGGTCTCGACCGACAACCGGTGCGTCGCCATCGACAGGTCGTCCGCATCGTTGGTCGCCAGCAGGATCACCGATTCGGCCGAGCGCTCGATGACGAGCTCGCGCACGGTCGCGACCGCGTCCTGGTCGAAGTTGGTCATCGGCTCATCGAGAATGAGGAAGGCGGGCGAGTGGACGAGCGCGCAGATGTACTTGACGCGCTGCAGCATCCCCGAGCTGTACGTCCTGAGCTCCTCGTGCCTGCGACGCGCGATGCCGAAGCGCTCGAAGAGCTCCATGGCCATGGCCTCGTCGAGCGGAAGGCCGCGCATCTGCTGCAGGAGCGAGACGTGCTCCCACGCGGTGAACTCGGTGTAGAGCTGGAGGTAGGGCGAGACGTAGCCGAGGTGGCCGAGATGCGCGCCGTCGCCGAGCTGCGCGCCGTCGACGCGGAAGTGCACGTCGCCGGCGGTGCGCTCGGCGACCCCGGCGAGGAGCTTCATGAGCGTCGACTTGCCGGAGCCGTTGCGGCCGGTCACGCCGACGCGATCGCCGGCGGCGACGGTGAATCCGATGTTCGAGAAGATCGTCCGCAGTCCGAATTTCTTCGACACGCCCGAGACTTCCAGCTCAACGCTACGCGCCATCGATTCCTACTCCCGCACCACGGCGAACTTTCCGAGCACCGGGGACTTTCCGTTGACGGACATTTCGAAAATGTAGATCCCGCTCGGGACGCGCTCGCCGTGACGGTCCTTGCCGTCCCAGATGACGCCGAGCTGGTTGTCGCGCGGCAGCAGTCCCTGCTGCACGACTTCGGCGACGCGCGTCATGCCGGCCGTGTAGATCCAGACCTTTACCTGCCGGACCTCCTCACTCGTTCCGTCGACGGCGAAAAGCATCTCCTCGCCCGGACGGTTAATGAACGGCTGCGGCGACGTGCGTGAGGCGATGACGACGTTGATCTCCCCGTGGATCGCATCGAGGCAGTAGGCATCGGCCGAGGCGCTCGACAGCGGCACGAGCCGGTAGTACAGGTTGCCCGCGTCACGAGCGAGCGTGAGATAGTCGGCGTGCGGGAACCGCGAGACGTCGATGCGGAAAGCCTCCTTGGAGATCGACGGGCCGCCGGAGCCGATGTTCGATCGCGCGTTGGTGACCAGGAAGTCGACGGTGTCGCGAATGTTGACGTTGTCGGTCGGCACGAGCAGGCGGTAGAGGCCGAACGAGAGAGGGAAGAGCTCGTCCTCGAACGCGGTCTCGTCGGACTCGAGCGTGCGGGTCGCCGCGGCGCGCAGCGCAGGCAGACCCGGCGCCTCCTTGAGCAGCTGCGTGTCGCGCGCACGAAAGCCGGTGTAGTACGCCCACTGCGCGAACTGGCAGTAGCTGCGCGAGAGATTGAAGTCGCGACGACGCAGTGCGACGTCGAGAGCATCGAACGACGACTCGTGCGTGCGGAACTCCTCCCACGCCTCGCGAACGACTCCGCGACCGAAGCGGCGCTCGAGGTACAGGAGATAGAGGATGTGGCCGTAGCCCGTCGTGAAGTCGCCCACCGAGTGCGTCGAGAAGCCGTACTTCTGCGGATTGCGCAGGAGCTCCTCGGCGTACTGGCGCCAGTCGTCGATCTCGGGATGCACGACCTCCTCCATCCAC
>DATLHO010000177.1:0-14747 GCA_035539855.1 Kapaibacterium sp. (SeqCode)
GAGCAACTCCGTGAGTCGTCCATCGGGCACGGCCATGTCGGTACCGATTTTCGCCACGCCATGCGCGGCGATGTATTCGTAGACGGCCGAGGGAACCGCGTGCCGGAGCTCTCGCATGCGCCGCTGATCCTCCAGCCCGATTGCGAACCACGAGTCGTCGACGAGCGCGTCGTGCTTCAGCATGAGCTCGTACCATTCGCCGAGCAATCCCTCCTCGGTCTCGTCGGTGACCTCCTGCTCGAACCAGATCGCGCCGCCGGTCGCGGCCGAGGGGATCGTCGGATAACGGTCGGCGATGAAACGCAGCGCCGCGCCATCGATGAACTCGAGCGCGCGCGCGTCGATGCCCTGCGCGCCGGTGCCCTGCGTTCCGGCGCGCGTCGCGAGGCTCCGCGCTCGCGCCTCCTCGACGAATGCTATGGTCGAGTCCTCGTCGCCGAAGAAGACCACGCCGCTGACGATGCGCTCCGGCAGCGGGATCAGCCGCAGAACCGCTCGCGTGACGACGCCGAGCGTGCCCTCGCTGCCGATGAACAGGTCGATCGCGTCCATTCCCGGCGCGGCATGGTAGCCTGCGGCGTGCTTGACTGCGGGCATCGTGTAGCCCGGCAGCGCGAGCTCGATCGATCGACCCTCGACGGTGCCGAGCACGAGGTTGTTGCGTACGGCGGTGAATTGTCCCCGGCTGAGCGAAAGACGCTCGCCGGTCGCGAGCACGATGTCGAGCTCCTCGATGAATGCGCGGGTGGCGCCGTAGCGGAACGTGCGTGCCCCGCTGGCGTTCGTGGCAATGGTCCCTCCGATCGAGCACGTGCGCTCGGTGGGATCGGGCGGATAGAGCAGGCCGAGATGCTCGACCTCCGACTGCAGCTCGCCGAGCAGGACGCCGGGCTCGACCTCGGCGCGCATCGCGTGCTCATCGATCGAGACGATGCGATTCATCCGCGCGGTCGACAGCACGGTGCCGCCGAACGGAACGCGCGCACCGCTGAGTCCGGTGCCGGCGCCGGCGACGGTGACGAGCGTGCCGGAGCGGCTGGCCTCGGCGAGAAGCTCGGCGATCTCTTCGGCGGATTCGGGAAAGCAGACGCGATCGGCGGCGCCTCCGGGCATGTTCGAGGCGTCGCGAAGAAATCCCGCGATCTCGTCCTGCTCGCTCTTGACGATCATGCGTCGCTCCGACTCATCCCCGTCTCAGGCGAGCTGAGCGATAAGAAGCCGGTGAATCCCCAGTGCCGCTCGACGAGCTCGAGCACGGTCGCCGGCAGGCCGTCGACGACGTCGGGCCGGGCGTAGATATGACGGAACTCGCTGTCGCTGTCGCCGACGATCTGTCCGACGAAGCTGATGCCGGCCTCGCCCAACGTTGCAACCGCGTGCTCGAGGCGGTCGACGGCGATCGCGACGTGGTGAAGCTGGCCGTCGGTGAACCGCTCGACCCAGGCGGGTATCGGAGAGTGTGCGCCGCGCGCGTCCTCGAACGCCTGCTGAATGAGCACGGCCGGGAAGCCCGGCTTGCGGTAGACCTTGTACCAGAACTCGTCGCGCTCGACGACGCCGATCGTGTCGTCGAAGCTGAAGCCGAGCGCCTCGAATTCACGGGCGCGCTCGTGCACGAGCATGGTGCGGAACGAGATGTGGTCGATGACCGGCCGCAGCCCGACACCCGAGGCGGCCAGGCGATCGCGGATGATGCGCGCCGAGGCGTTGGACTCGAGGAAGGTCGAGAGATAGTTATTGATGACGGCGGCGACGTGCTTCTTGGTGATTTCCATGGCCTCAGGCGTTCGACGCGACCCGACGACGACCCGACCGGATCGTGTCGAGGAAATGAACTGGGACAGGTGATGCGATCGCGTATCTTGGGCCGAATATACGCAGTTCTCCCCGCGGCGATCGGTGCGCGCGACCGCCGCCGCCGCCGTCGACCGCGGCTTCACGACGGCGTCCGTACACCAGCGACTGCTACCTTCGTGCCGATGACTACCCTACGGATGATGCGACGGCTCGTGCCGGCGCTGCTTCTCTGCGTGCTCGCCTCCGGCGCCCGCGCGCAACCCGGCGTCTGGACGGCGACGCCGCGACCCGAGAACGCGGCGCATGCCTTCTACACGACTTACTTCTACAACGGCCAGAAGGGACTCGTCGGCGGAAGCACGAGCGGTCAGACCGCGGCGAAGCTCTTCAGGACGACCGACGGCGGCACGACCTGGTCGAGCATCACGACCACCGGCGCCACCACCGCGATCAACGACATCTTCGTGCTCAACGGCGGCGAGCGTGGGTTCATCGTCGGCGACGACAACTACTTCGCGGTCACCGTCGACAGCGGCAGGACGTGGACCAATCGCACGATCGGTCTGCCCACCTGGGCGTCGCTCACCGACGTGCAGGCCGTGTACTTCGCCGACTCGCAGCGCGGCTGGGTCGTCGGCCGCGTCGCCGACGGCAACGGTCCCCGCATGGCGCGCACCACCGATGGCGGCCTGACGTGGGCCGCGATCACGATGACCGGCGCCGCCAACAACTTCCACGACATCGACTTCTTCGACCAGGACAACGGGCTGGCCGTCGGCACCGGCCGGCCGACGCGCAAGTCGCGGAGCTCCGACGCGGGCGCGACGTGGGAACCGAACGCGGACATGGGGAACATCGATCCGCTGACCGAGAGCGTGAGCATGTACGGACTCGACGCGCTCGAGGGCACGCCGACCGCGTTCGCGGCCGGCGGCAAGAATTTCGGCTCGCCGATCTACCCGGTGGTGCGCAGGACGACCGACCACGGCGCGACGTGGACGAATCTCATCTCGAACATCGCGCCGGTCGCGATCCTGCCGAAGCCCGCGAGCGACATCATTGCGCTCGGACCGCAGGTGCTCTACGTCGCCGCCCAGGACGCGAAGATCATCCGCTCGACCGATGGCGGCGCGACGTGGACGGCCGAGACCGTCACGCCGGTGGCCGGCACCACGCCCGACCTGCGGAAGTTCAGCCTCACGCCGGACAACTACCTCTGGGTCGTCGGCTCCAGCGGCAACGTCCTGCGCACGAGGCTCGTGCCCGACGCGACGTTCACGCCAGCCTCGCCCATTCCGTTCGGAACGCTCTGTCCCGGCGAGTCCGCCAGCCAGACGCTGACCGTCGGCAACACCGGACTCGGCGTGCTCAACGTCATCGGCGCCAGCATCATCCAGCCGCCCGGCGGCACCGTGCAGTTCGCCATCATTCTCCCGGCCGTTGCGCGCGTCTGGCCGCGGCAGCAGGCGACGCAGCGCATGACTGTCACCGTTGCCCCCGGAACGCCCGGAGGCACGCACGTCGGCGAGATCAGGCTCTCGACCAACGATGAGAACGGCGCCGGCACCGACGCCTTCAAGACGATTCAGCTCAGCGTCGTCGTTCCCGACAACGGCGTCGGTATCGACAGCGCGGTCTCGCGCGATGCCGGCCGGGTGCGCGTCGGCGCGATGCGCTCGATGGCGCTCACCGGGCTGCTCAGGAACATCAGCTCGATCTGCAAGGCTCCGATCGACACGGTGTACCTGGTGCGAGGACTCGACTTCCGCCTCGTTCCGCCGATGGTCGGTCGCGACACGCTGCGCCCGCTCGATCGCCGCGACGCCTTCCTCGAGTTCTCTCCGAGCCGCGTCTGCGAGCGCTACGACACCCTCGTCGTGCGGCAGTCGGGCGGCCAGGTGAGCCTGCGGATTCCCATCGTCGGCACCGGGACCGAGGCCACGTACGCAACCAGTCCCGTCGACACGCTTCGCTTCGGAAGCGTGCAGATCGGCGCGACCGGCACCGCGACGCTGCGACTGCTCAACCGGCGGCCGGGATCGTGTCTGGATCGCACCGCGCTGCGCTCGCTGACGATCACCGGACCGAACGCCTCGGAGTTCGCGACGAGCGTCACGGTCACGCCCGGACTGTCGTTCATCCCCGCTGATGGAGAGATCGCGGTGCCGTTCACCGCGACGCCGTCGGCGCTCGGCCCGCGCATCGCGTACGCGGTCATCGAGCACGAGCTGTCGGCAACGCCCGATGTCGTCGTGCTCCTCGTCAACGGGACCGATGCCGAGCTGACGACGACGACCGAGGAGATCGTCTTCCCCGTCACGGGAGTCGGCATGCGCCGCGACACGACCGTCGTCGCCGCGCTGCGCAACCTCGGCGTCACCGCGGTGACGATCACGAATGCCATCGTGACCGGCACCGACGCCACCGCGTTCATCCTCTCCTCCCCGATCGCGCCGCGGACGATCGCCCGCGGCGCGTCCGACTCGATCGTGCTCGCGTTCGTACCGAACCGCGTCGGGATGTTCTCCGCGACGCTCGAGCTGCGGAGCGATCGCGGAACGACGTTCTCGATCCGGCTCGTCGGCGAGGGCGCCGAGGCTGCTGGCGTGCTCGGACTCGATCCGATCGTCTTCGCCGCGACGCCGATCGGCGGCTGCCGCGAGGAGCTCGTCGAGCGCTTCATCGTCAACACGGGCCGCGTGCCGATCGTCGTGCGCGGGATCGCCCTCACGTCGCACCCGCGCGGCGTCGCTGCGGACCCCTCACGCTTCACGATCGTCTCACCGGTGATCCCGCCGGAGCCGACGATCGCGCCGGGAGACTCGCTGGCGGTGCTTCTGCGTTTCTGTCCGACGCGCCTCGGCGAGCACGTCGCCTCGCTCGTGGTGACGACGAACATTCCCGGCGGACCGATGACCGACACGCTCATCGGCGAAGGCATCCGCGCGCGCATCGTGGCAAGCGACTCGATCGTCTTCCCGCCGACGCGTCTCGGCACGCAGCGCGATTCGACCATCGATCCGTTCATCATCAACCTCGCGACCGTCGCGCTCGACATCACGTCGGTCTCGCTGGTCGGTGGGGATTCCTCGGACTTCGCCATCGACATCGCGACGCCGCCGATGTCGGTCGCCGCGGGACTGACGATGCCGGCCACGCTGCGCTTCACGCCCGGCGCGCGCGGGGTTCGTTCGACGACGCTGCGCATCGAGTCCTCGCAGGGCACACACGATGTCGTCGTCAGCGGCCGGGGCATCTACCCGCTGCTCGCCGTCACCGGCGAGACGACGCCTCGCACACGCGTCGGACGGACGCTGGCCGTCGACTACACGATCACCAACATCGGTGACGACGGCGGCCGCGTCGACACGGTGGCGCTGACCGGTTCGCCGGCGTTCGTGCTCGGTGCGGTGACCGTGCCGACGACGCTCGCACCGGGCGCGTCGATGACGGTGTCGCTCGCGTTCACGCCGCCGACGATCTGCGAGCACCCTGCGCAATTGCGTGTCACCGGCGAGGGAGCGACCGAGCTCGCGCTCGTCGGCGATACGTCGATCGCCATCGCCGGCATCGGCACGCTGCCGCGAGTGTTCGCTCGCCGCGATACCGTCGACTTCGGCAGTGTTCCCGTCAATGCCGTCGGCGACACGACGCTGCTCGAGTTCATCGCGAACGTCAGCATCACCGATCCATCGCTCCTCTGCATCGACTCCGTGTCCATCGAAGCGATGACGATCTCGGGCGCCGACGCGTCGAGCTTCGCGATCCTTGCGCCCGTCGACGCGCGAACGACGCTGCAGGCCGGCGGGACGCTGACGCTGACGCTTCGCTTCCGTCCGACACGTCCCGGTCCTCACACGGCCGAATTGTCGATCGCGTTCGACGGCGTGCCCGATTCGCTCCTGCGCGTGACGCTCGTCGGCAATGCCGACGCGCCGCCGCCGGTGGGCGTCGGCCTGAGCTTCGGCGCCGACCACGATGCACGGCCCGGCGAGCGCATCCGCGTTCCGATCACGCTCGGCGGAGACGTTGCAGCCGGGGCCATTGACTCGCTGGTCGTCGACGTCGCCTATCACCGCTCGCTGCTGCGGCTCGAGCGCGTCGTGCCGATCGGTTCGACAACCGCCTCGACCGGCGCGCCGGTCTTCGGTCCGGAATATGCCGAAGTCGAGCTCACTCTTGCCGCACCGGACGGACTTCCCGCGGGCGCGGTTGCGGAGCTCGAGTTCACGGTGCTCCTCGGACGCGTGCTCGCCGCGGATGTCTTCTCCGACTCCGCGCTCGCGCCGTCGCGACCGGAGGTCGTCGTCACGAGCGACAGCGCAACCGTGTCGATCGAGGACTTCTGCGACGCGAACGGGCGGCTGATCGGATTCGGCGGTGCGCTCGCGGTGAAGGCTTCGCCGAATCCGGCGAGCGACGTACTGACGATCGAATACGTCCTCCCGGCGAACGCTCCGACGACGCTCGCGATCTACGATGCGCTCGGCCGGAGCGTTCTGACGATTGTCGACGGCGTCCTCGATCCGGGATCCTATGCGGTCACCATCGACACGCGCGATCTCGCGGCCGGCAACTACTACTGCCTGCTGACGTCGGGACGCTTCGAACGCTCGGCCGTGATCCGGCTGGAGAAATGACGACCCCGTGATCAATACCGACACGAAGACCAGAGTACGACGGATGGTTCGATCCCCCCTCGCCGCGGCCGCGCTTGTGCTTGCCGCTTCGATGACGGCCGTGGCCCAGGAGCCCGTGGCGCCCTATCTCGAGATCGGGCTCGATCCGGCCGCGGTCGTCACGACGCCGATCGGCTCGCTCTCGAGCGTGCGCGGCTCGCTGCCCTGTCGCGAGAGTTACGAAGGAGCCACGCAGGTGAACCTCGGCGTGCTCGCCTGGGTCGGCTGGGTTCTCGACGCACGGCATCGGGCGCTCGGTGACATCGGCGTCCGCTCGCTCAGGCTGTCCGCGGGCATCGAGGACATCTCGTCGGTCTGGCGAACGCCGGCCGAAGGCTACGACGCCTACGACGACGCGGCCGGACGCTACACCACAGTCGAGACCGAGTTCACCGCCGACTTCGAGCTGCAGTATCTTCGCGCGGCCCTCGAGCTCGAGGCGTCGCTCGGCGCCAACGCCGCACTGCGCCTGGGACCGAGCCTCGCGATTGCCCTCGACGCGTCGAGCCGCCAGCGTGAGTCCATCCTCTCCCCATCCAACGCAACGTTTGCCGGAAGCACACAGGAGCGGGAGATCGCCGCTGGTACCGGGACGATCGACGACGCCGGCGTCCGCGTCGGAATGGGCGTGGCGCTCTCGTACCGGCTGCCGCTGGGCCGCCGGCTCTTCTTCGAGCCTACCGCCGCGGTCGACATCGGACTGACGGATGTACAGCCGTCGTGGACGCCGCTCGAGCTGCGCCTCGGCATCGGCATCGGATGGGCGCTGTTCGCCGATCCCGAGCCGGTCGTCGTCGCGCCGCCGGTTGCGCCTCCGCCGACGCCTCCGGCGCCCGAGAAGCTCGCGGCCACCGTCGCGGTCCGCCTGGCTAACGATGCTCCGATCCAGTTGCGGCGGCAGATCGTCGCGCGCTATACGCCGGTGATCCCCGTGGTCTTCTTCGAGCGCGATGCGCGCACGATACCGTCGCGCTACCGGCGTCTCGATGCGGGCGCGGCGGGTGGCTTCAACGAAGCCGCGATCCCGACGAGCGCCGACGCCGCACACCTCGACGTGCTCAACGTGCTCGGCGCACGCCTTCGCGCCTCCGGCTCCGCAGTCACGCTAACGGGCACCACGAGCGACGACGAGTCCGATCGCGATGCGACCGCACGCGCGCGCGCCGAAGACGTCGCGTCGTACCTGGCGACGACATGGAGCATCCCGCGCTCGCGCATCAGCGTCCGCTCGCGCCTCGCTCCGGCGGTTCCGACGAGCAGCGCGACCGAGGAGGGTCGCGCCGAGAACCGCCGCGTCGAGATCGCCGTCGGCGACGACGCGCTGCTTGCGCCGGTGCAGCAGCGCACGGTGGAACCGGTCGTCGAGCCGCGCGCGATCGACTTCCGCACGGCCGTCGCCGCGAACAAGCCGATCGCCGGCTGGTCGCTTGCGATCGGCGGCGACAATGGGCGCGCGCTCACCGGCGACGGCAGCGTGCCCGAGACCATCACGTGGGAGCTGACACAGGAGGAGCGGGAGCGATTGCTGGCGGGTGGTTCTGCGGAGTTCGAGCTTGCGGTGCGCACGTCCGGAGGCGAGTCCGCGACGTCGGCGGTCGGAACGATCCCCCTTCATCTCGACACGACCGTCACGGTCGCGACATCGGCGACGCGGCCGGACAACGCGGCGGAGTTTCTGCTGATCACCTTCGAGTTCGACCAGGCGCGCCTGACCGATCGGGGGCGGCGCGAGCTCGAGACGATCGCCGGAAGAATCGGTCCGGGTTCGAGCGTCTCGGTCACCGGCTACACCGATCGTATCGGCGAGGCGGCGCACAACCTGGCGCTTGCCCGCGAGCGCGCCGATCGCGTCGCCGAAGGACTGCCGAAGGCGGCGGCACTCGAAGTCCGCGGCGCGGATCAGAGCGAAGCACCCTACTCCAATGAGACACCAGAGGGCAGATTCCTCAGTCGAACGGTGCGAGTGGTGATCGCGTCTCCGCGGTAAGCCTCAGGGTGAGTCTCAGGGTGAGCCTCAGGTGAGCTGCTCGGCCCTCTCGATGAGCGCATCGGCGACCTCCATCGGCGAGATCTCGCGAGCGAGTACGCGCGGCAGCCGGCGGTCGAGCTCGGCCAGGCGCTCGGCGGTCCAGAAAGAGTGCCGGAGCTGATCCTCGACGATCTCGCGGACGCGGTCGCGCTCCCGATGCGCACGGCGATGTTCGAGCGTTCCCTGGGCGATCATGTGCTCGCGATGCGCGGTCACGGTCGCGGCAAGCTCGGCGACGCCCTCGCCGGTGGTTCCGACGGCCTTGACGACGTCGGGGATCCACTCGCCCTCGGCGTGCGTGACGCGCAGCAGCAGGATCATCTTCAGAGCACCGACGGCCTGGTCGGCTCCATCACGGTCGGCCTTGTTGAGCACGAAGAGATCTGCAATCTCCATCAGCCCCGACTTCATCGCCTGGATCGAGTCTCCGGATTCCGGAACGAGCACGACCACCGTGGTATCGGCGGTGCGGGCGATGTCGAGCTCCGACTGACCCACGCCCACGGTCTCGATCAGGATGATGTCGAAGCCGGCGGCGTCGAGCAGATCGCAGACATCCTGGGCCTTCGTGTTGAGGCCGCCGAGGCTGCCGCGGGTGGCCATCGATCGGATGAAGACGTTCTTGTGCATCGACTCCGACTGCATGCGCACGCGGTCACCGAGGATCGCTCCGCCGGTGAACGGCGAGGTCGGATCGACGGCGATGACGGCGACGCGATGGCCGGCGGTGCGGTAGTGGGCGATCAGGCGCTGGGTCAGCGTCGACTTGCCGGCGCCCGGAGGCCCGGTAATGCCGATGCGGTAGGCGCGGCCGGTGTGCGGGTACAGGCGCGAGAGCAGGTCTTTCCAATTGCCACGCTCGTTTTCGATCTGCGTGATCGAACGGGTGACCGCAAGGCGGTCGCCGGCGAGGATGGCCGAGACTCGGATGTCGAGAGGAGATTCGCTAGGGTGCTGGCTCATACGCCGGCAAACTACGAAACGCGGCCGAGAACGGGCTGGATTCGGCGATCGCTCGACGCGCAGCGCTCGTCGGTGACTCGATCCGCGATGCCACCGGAGCCGGCATGGCCCACGGGGTGATCGAGGGCGATCCTCCCTCCGACGGATGCGGCTCGACGTGATGCTCGCGGCGCCAGCGCTCGTTGCAGCCGAGAATGTGCGTCTCGGCGTCGACCAGATCGGCGATCGACTCGCGGCAGTACGGACAGGCGCGGTCGTGGCGGCGCGCGGAGATCGGATCGTTCATCGGATCGGTCGTCAGCATGAGTGTCGTTCAGGGATTGCGTTGAGAGTTCTGCAGTCAATCGAGCGCCTCCAATACCGTGCCGCGGAGCCATCGGCAATCTTCGATTATCTTTGCCGCTCTATGAACCTTCGTGAGAAGATCGCCGCCGCGCGCACGGTCGGCGGGCGCCCGTTCGAGCAGCTCGAGGTCCGCTTCGGCTCCCTCGGCGCGATGCTCGAGCATCGGGCCGGTGAGTCCCGTCATGCGACCTGGCTCGTGTACTACGACGAGGACGGCTCGCGCGTCGAGCTCAGCTACGGCGCGTTCGCCGAGCTCGTCCGGCGCACGGCCGGGTACCTGCGCGCTGCCGGCATCGGCCGCGGGGACCGCATCGCCACGCTCGGCTACAATCACTACGAGACGGTCGTGCAGTACTTCGCGGCCTGGTGGATCGGCGCGACGGTCGTTCCGCTGAACGCCGGAGAGGACGACGAGCGCCTTCACTACATCCTCGAGAACAGCCGCGCGCGACTGGTCTTCGCCCGCGCCGAATATCTCGGACGCATCGGCGCGCTCGCGGCGACACTCCCCTCGCTCGACCGGCTCGTCGTCTGTGGCGGCGAGGCCGCAGGCGTCGACTCCTTCCTCGACGTCGTCGCATGGACGCATGATCTGCCGGAGCTCGAGGAGGGACTGCTCGATGCGGAGTGTCTGATCGTGTACACGAGCGGCACGACGGGCAATCCGAAGGGCGTCGTTCTCGCGCACGGCAACCTGCTCGCCGACGCCGACGGTATCGCCGGCTGGCACCGCATTGATGCGACGACGCGCATGATGTGCGTGCTGCCGATCCACCACGTCAACGGCACCGTCGTGACGCTGGTGACGCCGATGTACGCCGGCGGCTCGGTCGTGCTCAACCGGAAGTTCCAGTCCGGGACGTTCTTCGATCGCGTCGCGCTCGAGCGTGTCGCGGTCGTCTCGGTCGTGCCGACGCTGCTCGCGTTTCTCGTGCAGGCCGACATCGACACGAGCGCGCTCGACCTTTCGGCGTTTCGACACATCATCTGCGGCGCGGGGCCGCTGACGTGCGAGCTCGCCGAGCGCTTCGAGGAGCGCTACCGCGTGCCGATCGTCCATGGATACGGGTTGTCGGAGACGACCTGCTACAGCTGCTTCCTTCCGGTCGATCTCGAGCGCGAGGAGCGACTGGCGTGGTTGACGAAGCACGGGTTCCCGAGCATCGGCGTTCCGATTCCGCAGAACGAGATGGCGATCCACGACGCGCAGGGCATCGCGGTCGAGCCGGGCGAGCGCGGGGAGATCGTCATTCGCGGCCACAACGTCATGATCGAGTACTACGCGAACGAGCAGGCGAACGAGAGCGCGTTCACACACGGTTGGTTTCGAAGCGGCGACGAGGGATTCCATCTGCTCGACGACGCGGGCCTTCCCTACTTCTTCATCACCGGCCGGATCAAGGAGCTCATCATTCGCGGCGGCGTGAACATCTCCCCGCTCGAGATCGACGAGGTCATCAACGCGCACCCGAAGGTCGATGCCGGCATCGCGGTGGGTTTCGAGAACAACTGGTACGGCGAGGAGGTCGGAGCGTACGTGCGTCCGTCGGACAGCTCGCTGACCGAGCAGGAGCTCATCGAGCACTGTCGCGCGCACCTGCCGGGGTTCAAGGCGCCGAAGGTCGTGATCTTCGGCGACGAGATCCCCGTCACCTCGACCGGCAAGTACCAGCGCAATCGCGTCAAGTCGCTGTTCGATGCCTATCGTGACGTGCAGTTTCCGACCCGGGAGCGCTCCAAAATGTAGCGCGGGTGCCCTGCGTCTCCCCTCAAGCACGTTCTGATCCACCCATGCTCAAGTCGCTCTACGTTCGCAACTTTGCGCTCATCGACGAGGTTCAGCTCGACCTCGCCGCGGGATTGAACATCCTGACGGGCGAGACCGGCGCGGGCAAGTCGATTCTCATCGGCGCGCTCGGACTCATCATCGGCGAGCGCGCCTCGACCGACCTCGTCCGTCAGGGCGCCGACAAGGCGATCGTCGAGGGCGTCTTCGACGTGCGCGACAACGAGTACGTGCGTGCGGTGCTCGCGCGCGAGGGGTACGACTGCAACGACGAGCTGATCGTCCGCCGGGAGGTGACCGTCCGCGGCACGTCGCGCGCGTTCGTCAACGACTCGCCGGCGTCGCTTGCACTGCTGAAGGATCTCGGCGATCACCTGGTCGACCTTCACGGACAGCACGAGCACCAGATGCTGCTGCGCGCCGAGACGCACGTCGCCTTTCTCGACGCGGCCGCGGGGCTCGAGGAGAAGGTCAAACGCTACGCTGGCGCGCACGCCGGAGTGGTCGAGTCGTTTGAAGCGCTGCGTGAGCTGCGCATGCGTGAGACGCAGTTGCGCGAGCGTCAGGAGTTCCATCGCTTCCAGCTCGGCGAGATCGACGCGGTCGCGCCGCGCGACGGCGAGGACGTCGAGATTCAGAACGAGCTCAAGATCCTCGAGAACGCCGAACGGATCGTCGGGCTGATCACCGAGCTTTCGAACATTCTCTCCGAGGGGGAGAACAACGTCTACGACCGGCTCAACGAGGCGCAGGGATGCCTCGACCAGCTCGCGGGCTTCGACCAGACCTTCAACGAGTACAGCGAGGAATGCGGCTCGGCGCTGGTCAGCATCAACGAGATTGCCAAGCAGCTCGGACATTATGCCGACCGCATCGAGTTCTCGCCATCGCGCGTCGAGGAGCTGCGCACGCGGCTGTATGCGCTGAGCGGGTTACGCAAGAAGTTCGGCGGGACGCTCGCGGCGGTGCTCGAGTATCGTGCGAAGATCGTCGAGGAACTGGATCTCGCCGGCAACTTCGACGAGCGCATCGCCGCGATCGAGTCCGAGCTGCAGGAGCGCCGCACCGCCGCCGGGAAGCTCGCCGCCGAGCTGTCGAAGCTGCGGACCGCCGCCGCGCGGACGATCGAGTCATCGGTCGAGACGATGCTCAGGACGCTCGGCATCGACAAGGCGCGCTTCGTCATCGGCATGCGCCGGCGGGAATCCGACGCCGGCTCGGCCGCCGCGGTTCTCGTCGAGCGCAAGTACGTCGTGAGCGCGCCGACGGGGATCGACGTGATCGAGTTCATGATCTCGACCAATGTTGGCGAGGAGCCCAAGCCGCTGGCGAAGGTTGCTTCCGGCGGCGAGATCAGCCGAGTGATGCTGGCGCTCAAGAGCATCCTCGCCCAGGGGAGTCGCCTGCCGATGCTCGTCTTCGACGAGATCGACACCGGCATCTCCGGACGGATCGCCTCGAAGGTCGGTGCGGCGATGCAGCGGCTGGGCGAGCGTCATCAGATCATCGCGATCACGCACCTTCCGCAGATCGCGGCGACGAGTCACCAGCACTTCGTCGTCGAGAAGGGCGAGCGCGACGGGCGCACGCTGACGACGGTGCGCGCTCTGGATGCCGACGAGCACACGCGAGAGGTCGCCAAGCTCATGAGCGGCGAGAAGATTACCGAATCGAGCCTCCGAATGGCTCGCGAACTCATCGGTGGCTGATGCTCGAGGAAGGATCGAAATACAACCAGACGTTTCTCGGCGAGACCGAGATCTCGAACCGACTGACGCCGGAGATCGGTTCGATCGACGTGAACCGGATCCTCTCGGCGTACACGCTGGCGAAGGACGTCCACCAGTATCAGCGCCGCAACGACGGGACGCCGTACTTCTGGCATCCGACGCGGGTCGCGCGCATCATGATCGACGAGCTCTCGTGCCGTGACGCCGATCTGCTGATCGCAGCGCTGTTGCACGACACGCTCGAGGACTCCGACATCCTCAACGCCGAGGTGCTCACCTACAACTTTGGCGAGTACGTGACCTTTCTGGTCGAATCGCTGACGAAGGAGATCCGCGTCGACAACGGACCGCTGCGCGAACAGATCGATCGCGATTACGTCGAGCGACTCAAGAAAGCGCCGGAGGACTGCCGGGTGATCAAGCTCTGCGACCGCCTCGACAACCTGCGCTGCCTCGGCTTCAACCTCAAGCGCAACCCCTTCAAGTACGTCCAGGAGACGAGCGAGCACTATCTGCCGATGGCCGAGACCTCGAACGATCCGCGGATGAAGTATCTTCTCTCGGAGATCCGCAAGGAGCGGAACAAGTTCCTCGGTTGATGCCCCTGCGTGGCGAGCGATGATGACCTCACGAGAGCGACCCGCCTATCCGACGTTTCCGGCCAGTTGCTGGTGGCCCCTGCGCGAGCGCCTGAAGCGCTCGCTGCCGGCGTCGATCACTGCCGAGTACCTTCAGGCAGTACTCGAGGTCGAGCCGAAGACCGCGCGCAACCTCGTGCCGATGCTCCGTCAGATGGGACTCGTGGATGAGGCTGGCGCTCCCCGCGAGCGCGCGAACGCATGGCGCGTCGACGCCGAATATCGCCAGGTCTGCCATGCCATCCGCGACGAGCTGTATCCGGCGGCGCTGCGGCACGCGGTGCCCGATCCCGCCGCAGACTTCGACGCCGCGGTACGCTGGTTCATGAAGGCCTCGGGCGTCGGAACCGCGGCGGCCAAGCGAATGGCCCGCTTCTACACGCTGCTGTCGAAGGCCGATCCCTCGGAGTTCCGCGAGCGGATCGATCGTCGGAGCGACGCGCCCTTGCGACGGCCCACCCCTCGTGTGCGTTCCGGAAACTCGCGTTTGGGCGATTCCCGTCCCGGCGACCCGCGCCTGGGAGAATCGCGTCCCGGCGACCCGCGTCCCGGCGATCCGCGGGCGGGATCCTCTTCTAATGGCTCGAACGACGGCTCCCGGTATCCCAATGGCTCTCCGGGCGCCCAGCCTCCCGACTCACTGAGCGCATCGCTGCCGCAGCTCGGCGACCACGCCGTGTCCCCCGATGGCCTGACCATCCGGCCGACCGACGCGCCCTCGGATGCGTCGGCCGCGCCGACCCAGCTCGTCGTGCAGATTCAACTTCCTCCGGGCGCCAC
>DATLHO010000178.1:0-12713 GCA_035539855.1 Kapaibacterium sp. (SeqCode)
AGCGCTTAAGCGACCGCGAGCTCGAAGTCTTCGAGCTCATCGGTCTCGGCAAGTCGACCGGCGAGATCGCCGCGGCGCTCGTCATCAGCCCCAAGACCGTCGAGACCCATCGCACCAAGATCCGCGACAAGCTCGGCGTCGGCTCGGGCCGCGAGCTCATGCGCCATGCGGTGCAGTGGATCAGCGGCGTGAAGAGCTGAGCCGGACCTCGGTGAGCTCGCTGGCGCCCGCGTCAAAGAAGCGGCTGGAAACTGATTCGTATCAGTTTCTCACCAACGCCCCGGCGGTAGGTTTGCTCATCGAGATTGACCGCGAGCGTCGCGGACCTCGCTAATGAGTAGCTGACCAAGGGTCCGCGGTGCTCTGCCGCGGCTCGAAGGAGCCTGACCACGTCCCGAGCGTTGCTGCCGGGCACCATCGGGGGATGGGTGCTCGACCGCCACTCACTGGACAACGCTCGGGCTCCGATTACCGAATGTCCGGCTCCACCGGGGGGATGGTAGCCGGGCATTCGACGTTTACGTATCGGCGATCACCAGCACGCCGCCGGGCTCGCTCGCACACCCCACACACAGCGCACACCGGTGAGCAATCACGATCACCAACGATCGATGGACATTCACCATGGAAATCAAGTCTGACGCCAAGATCCAGAAGGACGTGCTTCAGGAGATGCACTGGGACAGCCGCGTCGACGAAACGGACGTCGGCGTCGAGGTCGACGACGGCATTGTCACGCTCACGGGAACCGTTGACAGCTACGCAAAGCGGATCGCCGCGCAGGAGGCCGCACACCGCGTCGCCGGGGTACTCGACGTCGCCAACGACCTCGAGGTTCGCGTGCCCGGCAAGGGACGCCTGACCGATACCGAGATCGCGCGGGAAGTCCGCGACTCGCTGCAGTGGAACGTGTTCGTCGACGACGCGAAGATCGCCTCGACCGTGCACGACGGCTACGTGACCCTCGAGGGAACGGTCGACTCGCTGCATGCCCGCGACGAAGCCGGATCGGCCGTGCGCGCACTCGCCGGAGTTCGAGCGGTGATCAATCGGGTCACCGTCGCGGAAACGGCGATCGATGCCGCGCAGGTCCGCACGGCGATCGAGAAGGCACTGAAGCGTCGCGCCGAAACCAGCGCCCACGGAGTGCACGTCTCGATCGACGACCACGCCGTCGTGCTCGAAGGCCGCGTGCCATCATGGACCGAGAAGCAGACCATTCTCGACGCCGCGGGACATACGCGAGGCATCTCGAGGATCGTCGATCACGTCAACATCGTTCCGCTGTCGGAGACGAAGCTCACGCACTGACGACGGAGAGAGCCGCCGGGGGACCTGCGTCGACAGGGCTCCCGGCGGTTCGCGCAATACTCACCCTGCCATGAATCTTCCCTTCACCGCCGAGCAGTTCCTCGGCGTCTTTCGCGACTACAACCTGGCCGTCTGGCCGGCACAGATCCTCGCGCTCCTGCTCGCCACCTGGTGCATCGCCCTCGCACTCGGAGGACCGACGGGCTCGCGTCTGATCTCCGCGCTGCTTGCGACGCTGTGGCTCTGGATGGGGGTCGTCTATCACGGCGTGTTCTTCTCGCGGATCAATCCGATCGCGATCGGATTCGGCGCGCTCTTCGTCGTGGAGGCATTCCTGATCGTGCGAGCGGGGATTCTCCGGCGCAGCCTGCGATTCCAGGCACGTCGCGATCGCGCAGGCGTTGCCGGCGCCCTGCTCATGGCGTACGGACTGCTCGTCTATCCGGTGCTCGGCGCCGCCGCCGGACACGGCTGGCCGCAGACTCCGAGCTTCGGACTGCCCTGTCCCACGACGATCTTCACGCTCGGCATGCTGTTGTGGAGCGAACCGCCGACGCCACGGCACCTGCTCGTGATCCCGATGCTATGGTCAATCCTCGGCGTCTCGGCGGCGCTGCGACTCGGCGTCATCGAGGACTTCGGTCTCGTCGTCGCGGCAGTGGTCGCGGCGGTGTTCCTGCTGCCGAACCGCGCTCGAGGCGCGGCGATCGTCTCTCATTGAGCCGACAGCCCGGCCGGGTATGCATCGTGGGCGTGCCGCCACAGCGGCCTGCCGAGCCACGTGGTGACGACGATGTAGATCACCGACGGGAAGCCGATCCAGAAGAGATACGTCCCCAGCGGCAGCGACAGCGGCGAAAAGCCGAGCGCGGGCAGCAGACCGATCTGCCCGACGGCCAGTGAGGTCAGTGAGACGAGCGCGCCGACGACGACCGGCCGTGCGCGAACGCCTCGAGCGGCACTGCGCACGAGCAGCCAGTGCACCGCGATCGCGCTCACGGCGCCGACGAGCGTCGAGAACAGCGCCAGGAGGGTCGTGATCGTAACCGAGGCTACGACCATGCTCGCTCCGGAAGCGACCACCGTCGGAATGACGTCGATGCCCTCGGCCGGCGCCTCTATGATCGCGATGGCAACACGGACCGTCGCGTAGACGATGAACGCCCCGGCGTACAGTCGGGTCATGCGAGCACCGATGAGCGCGCCTTCGTGCGCGATCGCGCGCTGAAGGTGACGACGATAGTGACGGTCGGCTCTCATGGCCTGACTCCGGCGGCCAGCCCGCTCGCCCGCCTCGATTGCGCGAAGCTGCGCTCGGCCCGCTCTCTTATCCCCAGCATCATCCCACTCTCCATCACGAAGTGCGCCGGCTCGAAGACGGTGTAGTAGTAGAGCGCGTCGAGCGATCGACCGTGCGTGTCGAACGGATAGCGGACGATCAGTCGCGTGCGCCCCTCGTCGATCCGGCGCAGCGCAAGCGTCCATCCGTCGCCGAGCACCAGAGCGCGCTCCGGCTCGACGAGGGTCACGACCGTCGCCGGTCCATCGGCCTGGAACGAGATCGAGTCACCGACGTCGAGCTTCAACAGTCGCGGCTCGAGCAGCTCCGCATTGCGCATGTCGGCGGCGAAGAGGTTCTCGAGCCACTCGTAGCTGTAGAAGCCTCCCCTGCCCTGGCCGAGCTGCAGCATCCATCGCCAGACCTCATCCGGCGGCGCGTCGATGTCCAGAGCGCGCGTCGACACGATCGCGCCGCGAGCGATCATGCGATCTCCCTCGAGCCGCATCTGCACTTCCTCGGAACTCGCGCCCCAGCGCATGTGCCACGGTCGAATGAGCACTGCGTAGAGAAGGACCGTGATCGCGATGGCGCCTCTTGCAAACCAGACGACGATCAGCTTCAACGTTCTCATCGCTGCCTCCGGCATTGACGGCAATCTGGGGCACACGGAACGCATCAAGCCTGACGCGCCTCAGGTTCTCCGCCGGAAAGCCGCCGAGACGATCGTGCCCGGTCCCCTTGACGCGATACGGTCGCGCCGCCCTATCTTTCGCGTGAGCCGGAATCCCCTCCGAATCGTACCCCAGGCCCTGACATGCTGCCCCACCTCGGAACACTATCCCTGCTGCTGCTCTGCACCGCGGCGGCGCAGGCACAGGATGCGACCCTGCACGACGCCGCGCGCGACGGCGACAACGCGACGCTTGCGAGATTGCTCTCGGCCGGCGCCGACGCCAACGCCGAGGCCGACGGCGGATGGACGCCGCTGATGCTCGCCACGATGGGTGGTAACGTCGACGGCGCGCGAGCGCTCCTCGACGCCGGCGCCGACCCCAACCTCGGCGAGGCCGACCAGGGTCCGCCGCTCTGCGCGGCCGCGATGACGCCGCTCGCCCCGGTCGGCGACGAGACCGCGATCCTCAGGCTGCTCGTCGAGCGCGGTGCTCGCGTGGATATCCTCAACGGCGCCGGCATGACGCCGCTGATGTACGCGGCCCGCGAAGGCAACCTCGCGCGCGCGACGTTCCTGATCCGCAAGGGCGCCGACGTCAATCATCGCGACGCACGACAGTGGACGCCGCTGCGCTTCGCCGCGAGCTCCGGCAACGCCGACGTCGTGCGACTGCTCGTCGCCCACGGCTCCGATCCGAACGTTCTCGACGAGAGCTACCGCTCGCCACTGCATTACGCCGTGCTCGACGGAAGCGTCGAGATCGCGACGGTGCTGCTCGACGCCGGCGCCGATCCGAACCTCTCGCGACCCGATGCCGGCTCCCCCACACCGCTGCTGATGGCTGCAGGTCGCAACGACGCGGCGATCGTCGCGCTGCTGTGCGCGCGCGGCGCCTCGGCCAACTACGATGACCGCGGAGGACTCGGCGACGACAGCGTCGCGCGCACCGCCCTTGACTGGGCACGCCATCATCGGTGCCGCGAATGCGAGCGCGCCCTGGCATCGACCGGCGCGCTGACACACGCCGAGCTCGAGCGCGCTCAACGTGCGCTGCTGGAGCTCGCTCGCTCGGGCGACGCGAAGGGAGTCACGAAGGCGCTCGCGAAGCACATCGACCCACGCGTTCCGGTCCGCGTCGACGCGGAGACCGACGTGGCGCCGCTGGACGAAGCGGCACGGCACGGCTCGCTCGCGGTCGTCCGCGCGATGCTCGCGACACGCTACGCGTTCGACGGCGCCGCGCTCGCGGCCGCGTACAGCGTGGCGGTGCACGCCGGACACGACGACGTCGCGATCGCGATCGCCGCGCACGCTCCGCAGCTTCTCGCCGCGACCGCGATCGGCGAGCACGAGGGCGAGCTCGCCCGGTCGATGATCGAGCGCCATCCGGAGATCGTCGCGACGCGCGATGCGACGGGACGAACCCTGCTGCACCTCGCGGCGGCTGCCGGCGAGACCGCGGTCGTATCGATGCTGCTCGAGCGGGGAGCCGACGTGGGAGCGAAGGATTCGTGGCAGGAGACACCGCTGTTCGACGCGGTTCGCGGCGGCGACGTCGAGATCGTCGATCGTCTGCTGGCGCATCGGGCCGACCACTCGGCGCGCAACCTGCGGGGCATGACGCCACTGCTGGCGGCCGCGCGCAGCGGCCGCTCGACCGTCGTCTCGCGCCTGTTGTCAAGCGGCGCCGATCCGGACGCGGCCGACCACACTGGATGGTGCGCGCTGCACCACGCGGCATGGGCCAACAGCCCGGCGACGATCGACGTTCTCATCGCGGCCGGCGCGAAGCGCAACCGTCTCGATCACCGTCGGCGCGCGCCGCTCGATCTCGCGCGGCAGTTGAACCATGCAGACGCCGCAACAGTGCTCCAGCAGTAGGCGCCGACGATTCATGAAGCGACGACAGACATCGAACACGCGCCCCGCGCACGACCCGGCGGTGGACGCTCTCGACGCCGCCATCGACCGCGTCATGGCCGCGGTCAGTCGCGACTCGCGCATCGCCGCCGAATGCGCCGACGATGCGCTCGCGATCGCCACGGAGCTCGGGACCGCCGACGCGATCGCGCGAGCCCGCCTCGCTTCGGCCTGGGCGCACGCATCGACGTCGGACTTCGCCGGCGCCCTCGAGCCCGCGCGCGACGCCGAGGCGCACTTCGCCGCACACGGCGACCAGATGCGCCGCGCCGAGGCGCTGACGGTGCTCGGCATGTCCAGTCTGCGAACCGGCGAGCTCGACGACGCGCGCCATCACTACCAATCCGCCCTCGAGACCTCCCGACGATCCGGCGACCACGCGCACGAGTCCGATGCGCTCGGCGGTTTGAGCACCCACGCGTTGATGAGCGGCGACTATGCGCGTGCCCTCGAGCTGGCCGGCGAGGCGGTCACAGCCGCCGTCGCCAGCGGTCTCGACGGTCGCCTCGCCGACGCACACACCGGAGTCGGCAATGCGCTGACGCGTCTCGGTCGCTATGGAGAAGCCCGCGAGCACCTCGAGGAGGCCGCCGCCTGCGCACGACGCGCCGGCGAGATCCGGCTCGAGGGCTACGCGCTCGGCGGCATCGGGACCATCCTCGAGCGCCTCGGCGATCCCGCCGCCGCCATCACTTATCAGCTTCGCTCCCTCGCCTGCTCCGAGCAGCTCGGCGATCGCTGGGGCATCAACGGCATCCTCAACAACATCGCGATCGTCGAACAGCGGCTCGGACTCTATGCCTCCGCGCTCGAGCGACTGACGCGCGCGCTCGCGATCGCCGAAGAGACCGGGGAGCCCGAAGGACAGTGCGCGATCCTCGCCAACATCGGGATGCTGTTCGAAGCGATCGGCGAGCGCGGACGTGTCCTGGAGTACTTCACTCGCAGTCACGCCATCGCCGAGCGCGTCGGCGATCGACACGGCATCGCCAACACGCTCATCCTGCTCGGCCGCTATCACTCGCAGGCCGGCGACGAGAAGCTCGCCCTGCTCTCGTTCATGCGCGCGCTGCGGCTGCACGAAGAGATGGGGGATCGCCCGGGATTGCTCGGCGCTCTCTACAACATGGGACAGGCGCTCGTGCGCATGGGCGACATCGAGGGCGGCGTCGAGCGACTCGAGAGCGCGCTCGACGTCGCGCGGAGCGGAGGCGATCGCAGTTCCGCGATCCTCGTCCTCATCGCGCTCGGCCGCTCGCGCTCGGCGCTGGGCGACCACGTGCGAGCGATCGAGCTGCTCGAGCAGGCTCTGGCCGACGCGCGCTCGGCCGGCACGCTCGAGCTCGTCCTGCGCTCGCTCGAGGCGCTCGCCGAAGCACAGCGCGCCGCCGGCCGCCCGCACGAGGCCGATGCGAGCGCATCCGCGGCTCGCGAGCTTCTGCTGCGGTTGTTCGACGCATCCGAAACGCACCGCATCCGCGAGCTCGTCGATCGCCTGGAGACCCAGAGCGCGCGGCGACACGCGACGAGCCTCGGCATCGGCGCGGCCGACATCGAGGAGGTCACCCGCATGCTCGACCGCGTCCGCCGCCACACCGTCGGCGAGGACGCGACACGGAACGCCGCGCTCGGCGCCGCCGGCGACGACGCGCTTCCTGCGCCCGTGACCGTCACGACCTTCGGCGAGCTGAGCGTGCGGATCGGCGATCGCACGGTGTCGCTCGCGGACTGGAAACGACGCCGCGCGCGTGATCTGTTCAAGGTCCTGCTACTGCATCACCGGCGGTCGGTCTCGCTCGATCGCATCGTCGAGCTCTTCGGCGGCGAGGTCGGAGATCGAGGAGCGGAGATGGTGATCATGAACGCCGTCTCGCACGTCCGCCGCGCGCTCGAGCCAGAGCGACCATCACGCGAGCGAACGAACTACCTGCGCCACGCCGACGGAGCGTACGTGCTCGATCTCGGCGACGATGCCTCCATCGACTTCCTCCGGTTCAAGGTGCTCATCGCCGGTGCACGCCGCGCCGACACCGCCTCCGAGCGACGTCGCCGGTACGAGGAGGCTCTCGAGCTCTACCACGATGACTTCCTCAAGGAGGATCTCGACGCCGAATGGGCCGAGTCGGAGCGATCGCTGCTTCGTGACGCCCGGCTCGAGGCCCTCGAGTTCCTCGCCGGCGAACAGCTCCGCCAGGAGAGCGTCGACGAGGCGATCACGACCGCCCGCTCGATCCTCGGCCACGACAACACGAGCGAGCGCGCGCACGAGATCCTGCTGAAAGCGCTCGTGCTGCGCGGACGGCACGGCGAGGCCCGCGCGGCCGCCGCGGCGATGACGCGCGCGTTCCATGAGGAGCTCGGCATCCAGCCGCCGTCGCGGCTGTTGAGCATGATCTCGTCCGTGGCCTGAAGCCCACCGCCACCAGGGTGTTACCCTCCGGTGTCTCCATCGTCGATCCCGCACACACGTGGGCGCGTTGACGCTCAATGAGCGTTAAACGGCGCCGCGATCTTCGTACGGGAGCGCTCCCTCGCGGAGCCTGACACTCATGAATTGATGGAGATGCTGGGATGAAACGATTGATGACACTTGCCCTCGCCTTGGCGGGATCGGTTCTCGGCGCGAACGCGCAATGGATACAGACGCAGGGACCCGAGGGAGGCAACGCGAGCGCGATTGCGCACGTGGGGAATGCGACCCTGGCCGTGATGCGGCCGAACGCACTGTACCGGCTTGCGGACGGCGCCGGCCGCTGGTCGCGCATCGGCACGCTTGCGGCCGACGAGCTCTTCGTCGCCGGGGATGTCGTGCTGGCCAACACCTTCGAGCGGATCGCCCGCTCGACCGACGGCGGCACGAGCTGGACCCCGGTCGGACCCGCCGGGTCGACGCTCATCCGATCGATCGACGGAGCGACGGTCTACGCGACCGGGGGCACAGGGCTGCTCCGATCGCTCGACGCGGGCGCGACGTGGAGTCCGGTCGACGGCAACATCCGTTCGATCATCACCGGCGAGTACACGCCGGTCGGGCTCGCGGGATCGGGCGATACGCTACTGGCCGGCGAGTCGTTCACGACCGGCGTGCTGCGTTCGACCGACGCCGGCGCGACGTGGACC
Source organism: Kapaibacterium sp. (SeqCode) (assembly GCA_035539855.1). GTDB lineage: Bacteria > Bacteroidota > Ignavibacteria > OLB7 > OLB7 > DATLHO01. Next base: position 8,307 of record DATLHO010000178.1, read on the forward strand.
GTGGTGACGGCGGGACTTCCCGACTCGGCGAACGTGTCGCTGATCACGAACATCGACGGCGCGTTCTATGCGCAGTTGACGAACGACCACATCGGTCGACTGGTCGGCGTCTATCGCTCGACCGACGGCGGACTGAGCTGGAACGATCTCAACGAGGGGCTTCCCGAGCGCGGTGAGAACCGCGGATTCGTCTTCGGGTTCTACGAGGAGGCCGGCCGCGTGCTCGCCGCGACGCTGCTCGGCAGCTACCGGCTCGAGGACACGGTGTGGGTTGGCGACGGAGAAGGCATCGTAGTGGGCACCGCCGAGGACAACGCCGGCGTCATCTATCGCGGCACGTTCGACGGCATCCATCGCAGCGATGACGGCGGACAGACGTGGGCGCGCTTCGACGCGGGCATGCTGAGCCAGCAGATCACGGCGATGGCGACCTCGGGCGCGCGCGTGATCGCCTCCGCGGCATCCGGCATCTTCGCGAGCGAGGACCGCGGCGCGAGCTGGGTGCGTACCGGCATCGATCGCATCGTCGAGTTCATCACCGGCGGAGGAGTGCTGCTGGGTCGCGGCTCGCACGGGACCAACGTCGGCTTGATCCGCTCGACCGATGGCGGCCGAAGCTGGTTGCCGGCCAACGACGGCATCGACCGCGCGGTGACCGGCGCCAGCTCGATCGCCTCGGGCAACGGGGCGTTGTATGCCGGCTTCATGGATATCATCAGCGAGGCGACGCACCCGCTGAAGCGTCGCGGCGGACTCTACCGCTCGACCGACGGCGGTGCGACGTGGTCCGCGCTCGAGAATGGCCTGCCCCGCGACAACGACTCGAGCGTCGCGGTGATCACGGTCGCCGCCTCCGGCGACACCGTCATCGCCCAGACCTTTCATGGGATCCATCGCTCGACCGACCGCGGCGAGAGCTGGAGCGACGCAGGATTCGGGCTGCCGGAGCGGCCGTCGATCCGCGCGATGCACGCCCACCACGGCACGTTCTATCTCGCGCTCGGCACGACCATCTGGGCGTCGACCGACGGCGGCGCATCGTGGTCGGAAATGCCTCGACCGGAGTTCGGATTCCGCGGCACCGTCAACGGCTTCGCGAGCTTCGGCGAAGCGGTCGTCGCGATCACCGGCACGGGCCGCAGCCACCTCTACATGCTCGCCAACGAGCAGTGGCAGCTCTTCCGCAGCCTCCCCGATTCGATCGAGGCGGCGACGGCGGTACTGCACGAGGGCCGCGTCTACGCCGGAACCGATGCGAACAGCGTGATGCGACTCGACGTCAACGCGTCGACGGTCGAGCGCGAGGATGCCGCTACGGAGATCACCTGGACGCCGCACCCGCTGCAGGGTGCGACCGCGAGCGTCGAGCTCGTGCTGTCGCGGCCGGCGGAGATCTCGCTCGAGCTCTTCGACATGACCGGACGCCGCGTGGCGTCGGTGCCCGCCGGCCGGCTCGGCACCGGCACGCACCGCATCGGACTGCCCATCACCGGACTTGCGCCCGGCGCCTATGGCTACCGTCTCGGAATCGACGACGTTCGTCGCGCGGGCGTCGTGATCGTCGCCGAGTGACCGGACGCAGAGTCCTCCGACACAGCGACACAGCGCCCCCCAACGCGACGTCCCCCCCACAACGCGACGCCCCACAACGCGACGCCCCACAACGCGACGCCCCCCTGCGGACTCACTGTCCGCAGGGGGGCTTCGTCATTTGCTTCGTGGGGCGTGCGCTAGGTCGCGACCGTTCTCACGACTTCGACCGAGCACTTCGCCCGCGCTGCGACCGATGCCGAGACGCTGCCGATGACGATGCGCTCGAGCAGCCCGTGTCCCTTCGCGCCAAGGAAGATCGCATCGGCTCCCCAGCCCTCCGCCTCCTCCAGGAGCATCGCGACGGGCTCGCCGATGCGCAGGGCATCGGTGCTCACGGCGACGCGTCCTGCGAACAGGCTCCGTGCTGCTTCTCGCTGCTGGCGCATCGCGACGATGAGCGGGTCGTCGGACGTAACCGGATCGAACGACTCGTCGATGACGCCGTTGCGCAGGCGCCGTGGCTCGACTATCGAGACCAGATGCACAGCCGTACCGGCAGGCCACGAGCGCGATGCCGCCTCCTCCGCCGCCGCCAGCGCGTCGCTCGAGCCGTCGAGACCGACGATGACGCGGACCGCGGCGGTACCCTTCGTCCAGGGCGCGCGGGCGATGCGCACCGAGCAGGGCGCCTCGGCAATGACCTTCTGCGAAACGCTCCCGAGCACGACGCGCCCGAATGTCGAGCGTCCGTGGGAGCCGACGACGATGAGGTTCGCGCCCCACTCGCGGGCGACCTCGAGGATTCCCCACGCGGCTCCCTGCGCGCGCGCCTCGCCGCGCACCTGCCACGTCGGGTGCGCCCGCTGAAGCTGTGCGGCAACAGTGCCGGCGCTCGCCTGCGCGGCGTGCAGCGCCTGCATGCCCCGGCTGTCGGCGTGCGCTTCGGACCCGGCGACGGACGCGGCGACGGACGCAGCGACCGACGGGACGGCCGCGGCGTCCGGCTCATGCGTGGCTGACGTGGCAGACGTCGCGACATCCTCGCCCGTGAGCTCCGGCACCCAGACCTCGCTCACCGTCAGCACACGCACCTCGAGCCCGTCCGGCAGGCCGGCGCGCGGCAGATCCATCAGCGCCGCCGACGCGCACTCTGTTCCGTCATAGGCGATGAGCAGTCGCTGCAGGGCCATCGTGTCCTCCGTCGATTTCTGGTTGCCGGAAGGTACAATCCGACGGGAGACTGAGCAGCGCTTCGCGGGACGTCGAGCGCAATTGCTTGTTCTGCGCCGTCGAGCCGTGGCGAGAGGCGCCAGATGCGAAAGCCCCTTCCCGCATTCGGGAAGGGGCTCTCGTTGTTCATCGCGTCGGACGAGCGAGGCTCGACCGTCGTCGCTCGCTGGCTCAGCGAACGATCGTCATCATCCCACGCACGACCGCGCTCGTCGAGCGCAGCTCGTAGTGGTACACGCCCGCAGGAAGCAGTGCCGCGTCGATCCGCGCCGCGTGCGCGCCCGGCTCCAGCCGGCCCAGGTCCGTCGTGCGAACAAGCGCGCCGCTCGGCGAGTACACCCGCAGCTCCATCGAGCCGCCCTGCGACTGCGTCCAGCGAACCTCCGCCGTCGTCGCGAACGGGTTCGGGTACACGCCCGACAGACGCAGGCCCGCATCGACCGACCCGCCCGTCGTCACCGACGCAACCTGCGGTCGGTACGTGAACGACTCGTTCGACGTCGCCGTGTACACGCCGTCGAGCGACGCCACCTTCACGCGCAGCGTCGTCAGCTCCACGTCCGACAGGTGCGGCACACGCCACGCCTGCGTCCCGGCTGCCGCGCTCGCGCTCGCTGCGATCGTCGTCGTCCACGTCGCGCCGTTGTCGGTCGACAACTGCACCGTCACGTCGTTGCCGATGTTCTGCGCCGACCACGTCACCGTCACGTCGTCGCCCTCCTTCCAGACGACCGTCGACGCGTTCGGAGAGCTCAGCGTCAGCGTTCTGACCACCCGCGCCTCGATCGCGAAGACCGCGTCGGACGCATCGCTCACGCCGCCGACGCCCGTGACACGCACCAGCGCCTGCTCGCTCAGCGCCGCGGGAACCGTCCACGCGAGCTGGCCCGAGGCCGCCGTCGCCGTCGTGATGTCCATCCACGTTCCGCCGTTGTCGACCGAGTAGCTCACCGTCACGTCACCGGCGATGTCCTGCGCCAGCCACGCGATCGTCACCACCGAGTCGACCACCAGGCGCTCGCCGCCGTTGGGCGAGAGCACCGTCAGCGTCGGCACGATCCGGCGCGTCACCGTGAAGTTGTTGTCGGACATGTCGTTGAGACCCGACCCGTTGACCTTCACGCGGTAGCCATTGCCCGGAGCGTTCGGCGCCGTCCACCGGAACGTGCTCTGCGTCGCCGCAAGAGCGCCGGCTCCGGCGATCGGCAGCCAGCTCGCGCCGCCGTCGCTCGAGTACTCCAGCGACACCGTCGGGATGTTCGCCGAGGTCCAGCCGATCACGATCTCGTCGCCCGCGGTGTACGTCTCACCGCCGTTGGGACGCAGCACCCGCAGCGACGTCACCGGAGTGACGACCGAGAACTGCCCCGACTCACCGACGATCGGTCCGCCCACCTCGCTGATGCGGATGACGCCCATCGCCGTGTTCTGCGACGGAGCCGTCCAGTTGTAGGTGCCGAGCGCCGCCGAGATGTCGGTCGCGACGCGCGTCCAGCTGGCTCCACCGTTGGAGCTGTAGTCGATGTTGACCCGGTTGACGCGGATCGCCTGCCAGGTGATCGGGTAGATCGTCGAGCGCATCACCTGGTCGCCGAGCGACGGGGTGAAGATCACGATCGAGCGCGCCTCCATGATCTCGAAGGT
>DATLHO010000179.1:0-2265 GCA_035539855.1 Kapaibacterium sp. (SeqCode)
AGGTCGATGATCCAGTCGGCGTGCGCGACGACCGCCTGATGGTGCTCGATGACGATGACCGAGCGGCCGGCGTCGACGAGGCGATCGAGCATTGCGAGCATCTGCTCGACGTCGGCAGGATGAAGTCCGGACGTCGGCTCGTCGAGCAGGTAGATGCCGGCGTCGGTGCCGAGATGCGTCGCAAGCTTCAGTCGCTGTCGCTCGCCGCCGGAGAGCGTGGTCAGCGGCTGGCCGAGCAGCAGGTAGCCGAGCCCGACGTCGCTCATGCGCCGGAGGATCGCGTGCGCCGCCGGCGTGCGCGCCGGTCCCTCGCCGAAGAAGCGGTCCGCCTCGGTGACCGCCAGTGCCAGCACTTCGGCAATGTTGAGTCCGCCGAGGGTGTACTCGAGCACCGACGAATGGTAGCGCCGGCCCTCGCACTCCTCGCACACCGTCGCCACGCCCGCCATCATCGCCAGATCGGTGTAGATGACTCCGGCGCCGTTGCATGCCGGACACGCCCCCTCGGAGTTCGCACTGAAGAGCGCGGGCTTGACGCCGTTGGCTTTCGCGAACGCCGTGCGGATGGGATCCAGCAGTCCGGTGTACGTCGCAGGATTGCTCCGCCGCGAGCCGCGGATCGCCGTCTGGTCGACCGCCACGACGCCCTCGAGACCGGCGACCGAGCCGTGCAGCAGCGAGCTCTTTCCCGAGCCGGCGACACCGGTGACGACCACGAGCACACCGAGCGGAATGTCCACGTCGACGTTCTTCAGGTTGTTCGTCGTGGCGCCGCGGATCGAGAGCGCTCCCGACGGCGTGCGCACCGACGGCTTCAATCCCGCGCGATCGTCGAGATGGCGTCCCGTCAACGTGCCGCTCGCGCGCAGTCCGTCGACACTGCCCTCGAACACGACCTCGCCTCCGGCTGAGCCCGCTCCGGGACCCAGATCGACGACGTGGTCGGCGATGGCGATCACCTCGGGCTCGTGCTCGACGACGAGCACGGTGTTACCCTTGTCACGCAGTCGCACGAGCAGAGCGTTCATGCGCTGCACGTCGTGCGGGTGCAGTCCGGCCGTCGGCTCGTCGAAAACGTACGTCACGTCGGTGAGCGACGAGCCGAGATGACGGATCATCTTCGTGCGCTGCCCTTCGCCCCCGGAGAGCGTCCCTGTCGGACGATCGAGCGAGAGGTAGCCGAGGCCGATCTCGGCGAACGAGTCGAGCAGGTGCTGAAGTCCCGCGAGCAGCGGCGCCACGGTCGGTTCGCTCAGTCCGCGCACCCACTCGGCGAGGTCGCTGATCTGCATCGCGCAGACGTCGGCGATGTTGAGTCCCTTGATCTTCGAAGAGCGGGCCTCGGCCGCGAGCCGCGTGCCGTCGCACTCTGGACACGTCGTGAACGTCACCGCGCGCTCGACGAACGCGCGGATGTGCGGCTGCATCGCCTCGACGTCCTTCGAGAGGTACGACTTCTGGATTCTCGGGATCAATCCCTCATACGTCAGGTTGATCCCGTCCACCTTGATCTTCGTCGGTTCCTGGTACAGCAGCGCGCGAAGCTCCTTCTTATTGAACTTCCCGATCGGCTTGTCGGGATCGAAGAACCCGCAGCCGCGGAAGATGCGCCCGTACCATCCGTCCATGCTGTAGCCGGGAATCGTCAGGGCGTTCTCGTTGAGAGACTTGCTGCTGTCATAGAGCGCCGTGAGATCGAAGTCGGTGACCAAGCCCATCCCCTCGCACCGCGGGCACATGCCGCCGAGACGATTGAACGTCGCTCTCTCGGTCTTCGTCTTGCCGGCGCCGCGCTCGACGGTGATCGCGCCGCTTGCGGTGACCGACGGCACGTTGAACGAGTACGCGTTGGGCGAGCCGATGTGCGGCTTCGCGAGGCGGCTGAAGAGAATCCGCAGCATCGCGTTGGCATCGGTGACCGTGCCGACGGTCGATCGGGCGTTGGCGCCCATGCGCTCCTGGTCGACGATGATCGCGGTCGTCAATCCTTCGAGCACGTCGACCTCCGGCCGTGCGAGCGTCGGCATGAAGCCCTGCACGAACGCGCTGTACGTCTCGTTGATCAGCCGCTGCGACTCGGCGGCAATCGTGCCGAAGACGAGCGACGACTTGCCCGAGCCCGAGACACCGGTGAACACCGTAAGCCGGCGCTTGGGAATCTCGACGCTGACGTCGCGGAGGTTGTTGACGCGCGCGCCACGGACGCGGATCATGTCGTGGGCGTCGGCCTGATGCGAGACTGCGGCTGCCTTGCGGTCCTTCATT
>DATLHO010000180.1:0-15937 GCA_035539855.1 Kapaibacterium sp. (SeqCode)
CACCCCACCGACGCCCCCGACCCCGCCGGAGGCTCGCGCCTGGGGAGGTGTCGTTCGCGGCGGCAGCTATCTCGGGGTCATGCTCGCCGATGTCGGCGACGGTGACGCCGCCGGGCTGAATCGCGCCGAGACTTCCGGTGCGCGCATCACACAGGTCACTCCGGGCTCGCCCGCCGACAAGGCGGGACTCCGGGCCAACGACGTCGTCGTTTCCGTCGACGGCACGAGAATCGAAAGCTCGCGCGATCTCTCGCGACTCGTCCGCCGGACTCCGGTCGGCACGACGCTACAGCTCGAAGTGCTCCGAGACGGCCAGCGCGTTGCGGTACCGACGACGGTCGAGGAGCGCACGCTCGAGCTTCCGACGAGCTTCGGCTTCGACCTCGACTCGCTCAACGGCCACTTCGCCATCCTCCGCAATCGCATGGACAGCCTTCGCATCGCCATCGGCGACGATGCCCGGCGCTTCGAGCGCGAGCTTCGGCTCGAGCATCCGGGCAGCATGGGCGGCGTGCACCTGCTTGCGCCGGGCCGCGGTCGCATCGGCGCGGAACTGCAGCCGCTGACCGCCCAGCTCGCGAAGTACTTTGGCGTGCAGGGCCGCAAGGGCGTCCTCGTCGGATCGGTCGCCGACTCCGGCGCCGCCCACAGCGCGGGACTTCAGGCCGGTGACGTCATCGTCGCGATCGACGGACAGGAGGTCGCTTCGCCCGGCGACGTCTCCCGCATGATTTCAGGAAAGGACTCCGGATCGGTCGAGATGCGCATCGTGCGCGATCGGCGCGAGCAGACCGTGAGCGTCGACGTACCGCGGACGCGCTCGGCATTCGGCGCCGGCGTGAGCTTCGATGGCGGCGATATCAGGATCTCGCGCAACGGCCGCGAGATGCGCATCCTCGGCGACTCCGCCGGCGTGCACATGTTCGACGGCGACCGCGAGCTGCGCATCTTCGGCGACGGCACGGAGGTGCACATCTTCCGCGATGGCTCAGGCTCCGCCGACACCGTCCGACTGTTCGATGAGCAGATGCTGCGTGAGCTCAAGGAGCTCGAGAACCTTCCGAACATGCCGGAGCTTCGCGAGCTCGAGCGCCTTCCGGAGATGATCCGCGAGGAGATCCGGATCCGCCGCGAGGCCGAGGAGTCGGAGGTCGAGGCGCCGGAGCCTCCCCAGCCGCCCGCGACGGACGAGTTCGGGAACCTTCCGAAGTAGCCTCCTTCGCCCGACGCCTGGACTGCGACGACCGTCGCGACCGGCATCGAACGCACGACGAGACAATGGCATCACCGAACCGGGCCGCGAGCGATCGCGGCCCGGCGTCGTTTGACGCGTGACCCGGGGCTGTTGCGTGCTGGCGCGCCTGCGACTAAGTTCCCGGGATGTCCAACCGCTACGCCCGCGCACGCGCCACGTCCCTGCCCGCGACGCTCATCAGAGCGTTAGGGCTGCTCGTGCTCATGCTCGCCGGCGTGGCGGACGTCTCGGGACAATCGGGATACTCGTCCTTCGGAACACGCTTTCTCGTAGCGTTCCCGGATACGACGCAGAGCCACACCCGCGTTCTGTACAACACGCTCGAGACCTCGGCGACGCTGACGCTCGTCAGCCTCGACACCGCGCGCGTGACGGTGAGCTCACCCGGATATGTCCGCACGGTCACGGTCGTGCCCGAGCGCTCGACGACCGTCGCGCTGACCGACCCGGCGAATCGCGCTCCGAAGATCTTCGTCGATGTCGTCGGCACGCCGGTGCCGACGACCTTCGACGTCCGCTCCGACCGGCCCGTCGCCGTTACCGCCTACTTCTCGACCATCCACGGCACCGAGTCGTTCACGCCGCTGCCGGTCGAGCGTTGGGGGCGGGAGTACTTCGCCGCGTCGCTCCACCAGTGGTTCGTCTACAACGCGCTGGCAATCGAGGAGAAGTACGACTGGATCGCCGCGCCTGCGGCGCTGCTCGTCGTCGCCGGCGAGGACAACACCGACGTCACGATCGAGGCCAGAACGCTCGTCACAGGACCGGCAACACGCACGATCACGCTCAACGCCGGACAGGTCTATCTCGTGGAGACCGGCGTGCCGCCGGTGCTCGACTCGCTGGCGAAGCCCGACCTCTCCGGCACGCGCATCACCGCGACGAAGCCGATCGGCGTGCTCAGCGGCAACACGCGCACGCTCGGCTCGACGAACAATCCCCTGCCCCCCGACCCGCTGCCGACCAACTCGATGAGCAACGCGGCGTACGAGTGGCTGCACCCGACCTCCGCCCACGGCCATACGTTCATCTATCGCCAGCACAACCCCATCGACGAGCTCACGACCAACGAGGTCGTGCGCGTGTATGCGACGTCCCCCGGCTTCACCACGGTGACGCTGACGCATGGGCCGCCGATGGGGATCCTGCAGGGCGAGTACCTCGAATTCCAGTCGCGGGCGTGGCGCACGCGCGACAGCGTGCTCGAGCCGTTTGGAATCCGCACCGACAAGCCCGCGCAGGCCTTCGTCGTCACCGGTGCGACAGCGAGGCCACTCGGCGGCAGCCCTGGCGCCGGAGTGGAAATGGAGACGACGACGTGGTCGCCCGCGATGGCCGAGCTCGTGCCGCGTGAGCGCTGGATCACGCTCGGGCGATACAACGCTCCGGTCTATCCGGGCGGATACACGCACTATGTCGTCGTCGCCGCCGACAGTGGCGCGACCGTGCTGCTCGATGGCGCACCGATCGTCTTCGACACGATTCCGGTGATCGGCACGAGCTACCGTCACGCCCGCGTGACCGTCGGCGCCGGCGATCACACGCTGCGCTCTGTCGACGGGCGCTTCACCGCGACCGCGTTCGGACAGCGCCGAGGGTACGCCGCGTTCCGACCGTTCGGCACCGGAGGCGGCAATGAGCCTCCCGAGGGCGTCGCCGCGCACCCGACCTACTATCTGGAGGTCATCGCGAACACGTACGCGATGCCGGTGCCGGGGCTCTCCGATCTCACGCCTCCGTCCGACTCGCTCGAGATCTCGCGCCTCGATCGCTGCGACTCGACGGTGGTCACGGCCAACCGCACGTTCGTGACGTGGTCGTCGAGCATCATCGACGCGACGGTGGACGCGGGAGCGCGCAACGCGGACGTCGCGATCACCAAGACGTTCAACAACAAGCTCCACGTCGGCTTCCGCATCCGCTTCATGCCGATCGATCCGGCGCAGGATGCCGCCGCGGTCGTCACCGTCACCAACGACGCAGGCCAGCGCTGGACGATCCCCTGGACGTACGACGCGCACACCGTCGCGATCGATCCGGCGACGGTGGAGCTGCTCGCGGTCCCGGTCGGCGCGGTGCAGTCGATCCCGCTGACGCTCACCAACCGCAAGCCCTTCACGACGACGGTTCTCGACGTGCGGCTGCTCGATGGGACCCAGGGATTTAGGCTCCTCGGCCGCGAGGTCCTTCCCAAGCCGCTTGCCAGCGGAGGAAGCTTCGCGCTCACACTCGAGTTCGTCGGCGGCGAGCCCGGCCGGCTCTATACCGACACGATCGTCGTCGTCGCCGACTGCGACACGATGCACCTGCCGATCAGCGCGCGCACCGCGCCGCCGGAGCCGCGGGCGATACCGCTGATCACCGGGTACGACTGGGGCGTGCGGCGCGTCGGCAGTGTCAACGACACTCTCTCGTTCGTCTCGAACGCGGGCACGCTCCCGTTCACCGCGTCGGAGATCGTCATCGTCGACGATGCCGCTGGCGCGTTCGCACTCACGCAGCCAACGGCGCTGCCCGTCGTCGAGCCGGCCGCGCGGCATTCGGTTGGGATCCGCTTCGAGCCTCCGTCGGAAGGCACCTTCGTCGCGACGATCCTGCTGGTGACCACCGACGGCGATTCGGCCCGCGCCGAGCTGCGCGGCTCCGCGCTGCTCGCGCGTCTGGACATCGACGACCTCTCGACACCGATCTGTGTCGGGCGCGCGCTCGACACGTTCGTCACGGTTCGCGCATCGGGATCGATCGCTTCGCGAATCGACTCCTTCGGCATCGCACCGACGCCCCTCGCGCGCATCGAGCTCGACACGGCGTGGATGGGCCTGCCGGTGACGCTCGCGCCCGGCGACTCGCTGCGACTCCGCGTGCGGATCGTCGGACTGCTCGAGGGATCGTTCAGCGTGCCCATCATCGCGCACGCACAGGCAGTCGGCGACACGTTCGCCGTGATCGCGAGCGACGTCGTCATGTGCACGACGCCTGGCGTCGTCGCGACCGATCACGACTTCGGCAGCGTGCTCGTGGCGCACTCGCGCGACGGCATCGTCCACGTCATCAACACCGGCCAGGGCGATGTCAGTGTCGACCGCATGCGCATCGTCGACGACGCGTCCGGAGCCTTCGCGGTCCTCGGTCCGCCGACGCCGTTCGTGATTCCGGAGGGCGACTCGATGACGGTCGAGGTCGAGTTCACGCCTCCCGCCGAAGGACCGTTCACCGCCCGGGTCGAGTACGAGACGAGCGCGGGCATCGTGCATTCGAATCTCGCCGGCCTCGGCGAGGAGCTCGTGATCCCCGCGCGGATTCCCCGCTACTACCGAGGCTCGCCCGGTCAGGAGCGCACGATCGCAGTACTCCTGGAGCGTGACGCCGAGGTTGCGGGGACCGGATCGATCGCTGTGGCGGTCGAATACGACTCGACGCTGCTCGACTTCGTGGCGCTGAGCGACACCTCGTCCGACGTGCGCCTCAGGATGGTCGCGGCTGCGCCGGGCCGTGTGGACTTCGAGCTCGAGCCGCTGGTCGACACGCTGCGCGCGGGCGCGATCGCCGCGCTGCGCTTCATCGTGCGCATCGCGCTGACCGAGTCGACGGAGCTTCCGCTCGCGATGGCGACGACGGCTCCGTGGCTTCGCTTCGAGAGCTCGCCCGGACTCTTCGTCCGCGACCCGTGGTGCGGCCTGACCGAGCGGCTCTTCGAGCTCACCGTCGGCGAGCTCGTCCTGCGGCCGGTGCGGCCGAACCCCGTGCGTGGGGCGGCCGAGATCGAGTTCGGCGTGCCGGTCGATGCGGCGGTCCGGCTCTCGATCTTCGACGTGGTCGGCGCCGAGCGACTGCGCCTCGTCGATGAGCCCCTCGGCGCCGGCGGCTACGCCGCGTCGCTTCCCGAGGGCGCCCTGCCCGCGGGCGTCTACATCATTCGCCTGGACGTCGCCGGCATGCAGCGCATCGAGCGCTTCGTCGTGCGCTAGCTTCGTCGAGCGCTTCGCGGTGCGCCGGCGTCGCACCGTGGCCTGCAGTCTTCTCCGCACACCGAAACCGCAACCCGCAACCCGCACTCCCATGAGTCTGGCCCTCATTGGTTCGCTCTTCCTGGTCATCCTCTTCATTGGCTATCGCCTGTACGGCACGTGGGTCGCGCGGCAGTTCGCGCTCGACGACGCGCACACGACGCCGGCGCACACCGTCAACGACGGGGTCGACTACGTCCCGACGCGGCCGTTCTATCTGTTCGCCCAGCACTTCTCGGCGATCGCGGCGGCCGGTCCGATCGCCGGACCGATCCTCGCCTGTCAGACGTTCGGCTGGCTTCCGTGTCTGCTGTGGATCGGACTCGGTGTCGTGTTCATCGGCGCGGTCCATGACTTCTCGAGCCTGACCGCATCGGTGCGCCACGGCGGCTGTTCGATCGCCGAGATCACGCGCGAGCAGCTCGGCCGTCGCGCCGGCACCGCCATGATGATCTTCATCTGGATCGCCCTGGTCTACGTCATCGTCGCGTTCACCGACATCACGGCCGCGAGCTTCGTCGGCGTCACCGAGGAGCTCGCCGGCGCCGACGTGGCGTTCAATCCAGGCGGAGCCGTCGCCGCATCGGCGGTCATGTACCTGATCCTCTCGGTGATCATGGGACTGGTGCAGCGCTGGCTCAACCCGCCGCTGTGGCTGATCACCGCGATCTTCGTCCCCGCGACGCTCGGCGTCGTCTGGCTGGGCACGGAAGTCTCGACGCTCCTGACGCTGTCGGCCCCGATGTGGGGACTTCTGATCCTCGCATACTGCTGCGTCGCATCGATGGTCCCGGTCTGGGCGCTGCTGCAGCCACGCGGTTATCTCGGCGGCTTCATTCTCTACATCGCGCTCGCGATCGGTGTGATCGGATTGTTCTTCGGCGGCTACGAGATCAAGCAGGAGGCGTTCAAGGGCTTCGATCTGGGCGGAATGACCGGAACGCTCTTCCCCTTCCTTTTCGTGACGATCGCCTGCGGCGCGTGCTCCGGCTTCCACGGCCTCGTCTGCTCGGGCACCACCTCGAAGCAGGTCGACCGCGAGTCGCACATGCAGCCGGTCGGCTACGGCGCGATGCTTGCGGAGGGATTCGTTGCGTTGATCGCGATGGTGACGATCATGATCGTCGCGCAGGACGACATCCAGGGATTGAAGCCCGGCACGATCTACGGCAACGGCATCGGCCGCTTCATGACGCTGATCATCGGCGAGGAGAATCTGAAGTTCGCGGTGACCTTCGGAGCCATGGCGTTCTCGACGTTCGTCTTCGACACGCTCGACGTCTGCACGCGGCTCGGTCGCTATGTGCTGCAGGAGGTCCTCAAGATGCCCGGGCGCCTCGGCGCTCTCGCCGGCACGCTGCTGACGATCGCCCTTCCGGCGTACTTCATCGTCGTTGCGGGAGAGGGATCGTGGGTGAAGTACTGGACGCTCTTTGGAAGCTCGAATCAGCTCCTTGCGGCGCTGACGCTGCTGGCGGTGACGATGTGGCTGTACCGCGCGCGCAGGCGGATCGCCTTCACGCTGCTGCCGATGCTCTTCGTGCTCATCGTCACGCTCACGTCGCTGGTGACGCTGGTCGTCAGGAACCTCGAGGCGGCCTCCGGCTTCGACACCGCAATGATCAACGCGATCGCGTCGGCGGCGCTGATCGTGCTGGCGATCTATCTCGCGGTGACGGCGCTGGTGAAGTCGCGCGGCGAGCGGCGCGGAACGCTCGATCCCCGCGTCATGCCAAGTCCCGCGGAGCCGTGAGGCATGACGGAAGGCGGCCCCGGGCCTTCACGGCATTTTCATAAAGGGCCCGTGCGACGGATGAGAGCGTCCCGTCATCTGGCTGTGAAAAAAAATCACGAGTCGACTAATCCCTGACAGGGGTGGTGGGTCACAATACCACGTTCTCAGAAAGGCACACTTCACGAGTGCCACGTTCTCGGAACCGGTAATCCGGACGACGCTAACCAATCTGCTGGCACAGCCGTTGACGTTCCCGGAGAACCGTTGGCCCAGACCCAGTCTACCACGGACGGTCATGGTGCGCAGAATGGAGGTCACGACGGGTGTTCACGCCAGCAGAAACGCCCGAACGACGCCACGAAACGCAGCGCCCGATCCACGGAAGACTCGAGGTCACCGATGCGCCTGGCTGAGACAGACACGATTCCCCGGAACCATTACCACGATACTCAAATGACCATGTACACGTTTGCCCGTTCCATGGCCGGCGCACTTGCCGCTTGCGTTCTCACAGCCGGTGTGCTGACGGGATGCTCCGACAACGCGGCGAGCCCGCTTCCGCCGGACACCGATCCGCTCGGAAACAACGCGACGATCCAGACCAGCGATCCCGTCTCGCCCCAGGAGGCCAACGACGTTCGCAACAACGTTCGCAAGAACGCCGACGACTCGATCGCGGTGCAGCCCGACGAGGCCGCCGAGACCGCCCGCAAGGAGTATCCGAACGCCGAAGTCTACAGCGTCAACCTCGACTACGATCGTGACTCGGTCAACTACGAGTGCATCGTCAAGTCGGGCGGCAAGTACTACGTCGTCGTGATCGATCCGCAGACCGGCGAGGTCATCGACAAGGACGAGGTCGATGAGGACAAGGTCGCCTACATCACCGTGATCATCATCCGCCCGCAGACCGTCAAGGTCAAGGACGCGAAGGAGCGCGCGAAGAAGGTCGTCAACGGCGACTGTGTCGAGATCAACCTCGAGGAGGTCGACGGCCGCACGACGTACGTTATCGTGATCCTGACGCAGGACAACCGCTACGTCACCGTGTACATCGACGCCGAGTCCGGCCGCGAGCGCAAGCTCAAGGATGACGGCAAGTGCAGCGAGGACGATGATGACGACGATGATGGTGACAAGCACAAGAACAAGCGCGGTCGCGGCCATTACCGCCACGGCAACGGCAAGGGCTACGGTCACAAGTACCATTGCCATTGCGAGTGCACCGACGACGACGGCCAGGAGATCCCGGACAGCCTCAACGTCATCAAGATCGACTCGGCCCGCTCGATCGTCCGCACGATGGTCGACAGCACGACGATCAGCAACGTGAAGCTCGTCACCCAGGACACCGCGAACGTCTACTACGACGTCACGTTCAATCGCGACTCGAGCGTCTATCTCGTCCGCCTCGACGCGAAGACCGGACGGTTCATCTCCGCGACGCAGACCGGTGGTCGCTTCGATTCGACCTCGTACGAGTTCCGTCCGCCGGTGGTCAGCGATTCCTCGGGCACCGACACCCTGGTCGCGCTCAGCGTCGCACGCACCGCGGCGACGGCCCAGGTCATCGGACCGGTGATCGGCTGGAAGCTGGAGTTCGACACGACGGAGAACAAGTGGGTGTACACCTTCACGATTCGTGAGACCGCAACGAACACCGAGAAGAAGGTTCTCGTCGATGCGGTGACCGGAGTCTACATCCGGACGATCTAGGGCCGCATCGCCGGCCGCAGCAAAGGAGCGAGGCCGTCGTGGACATCCACGGCGGCCTCGCTCGCGTTTGCGCCTGTGGCTCGGCGATTGAAGACAGTAGCACGAGCCGCCTCTCGGCGCTTTTTCGTACTATTGACGCCCTGTCCACTATTTCCGTCACAATGAAGCTGACCAGGTACGGAACCGACGTCATCGTTGTCACGCTGCTGCTGGCCCTTGGCCTGTTCGTGGCGGGCATGTTCGTCGATATCCTCGCTCTTCGAATCCTTCTGATTCTGCTCGCGGTCCTGCTCGCGGCCTTCACCCTCTACTTCTTCCGCGACCCGGAACGGGTGATTCCCGGCGAAAGCGACGGAATCGTCCTCTCTCCGGCCGACGGCAAGGTCGTCGTCATCCGCGACGTCGTCGATGACGAGTACCTCAAGGCGCCGGCGAAGCAGATCTCGATCTTTCTGTCGCCGCTCAACGTGCACGTCAACCGTGCGCCAATTTCCGGCACGGTCGAGCACTTCATCTACAACACCGGCCAGTTCGTCGCCGCCTTCCACGACAAGGCCTCCGAGCTCAACGAGCGCACGCACATCGGCATCACCAACGGCCGCTTCCGGGTGCTGACCAAGCAGATCGCCGGCGCGATCGCGCGGCGCATCGTCTGTCCGATCAAGGTCGGCGACACGCTGTCGATCGGCGAGCGCTTCGGCATGATCAAGTTCGGGAGCCGGACCGACATCATCGTTCCCGCCGAAATGGTCGTCGACGTCCAGCTCGGCCAGATGGTCGTCGGCGGCGAGACGGTGCTGTGTCATCTACCCAACGCCTGACGTGACCAAAGCCCGCATCGATACGTCGGGAACCCGGGAGGTGGCGTAGTGCCGATCCGCGTGACACGCTCGGTGATTCCGAGCCTCTTCACGACGATGAACCTCTTCAGCGGGTTCTTCGCCATCGTCCAGGCATCGCTCGGCGAGTATCCGACCGCAGCGTGGCTGATCGTGCTCGGCGGCATCTTCGACGCGCTCGACGGCGCGATGGCGCGGCTGACGAAGTCGAGCTCGGAGTTCGGCGTCGAGCTCGACTCCCTCGCCGACGTCGTGACCTTCGGCACCGCCCCGTCGTTCCTGCTGTGGGCGGCGTTCTTCCGTGATTGGGGCGCCATCGGCGTGGTGATCGCCGCGCTGCCGGCAATCGCCGGCTCGCTGCGTCTGGCACGCTTCAACGTCCAGCTCGTCGGCTTCGACAAGGACTACTTCGTCGGTTGTCCGATCCCGACCGCCGCGATCGTCATCATCAGCTACCTCGTCTTCTTCCACCTGCCGCCCGATTCGTTCGTGCCGGCCGCGATGAAGCCGGCGCTGCTGGCCACGATCACCATCGGCGTCTCAGCGCTGATGGTCTCGACGATCCGCTACGACACCCTGCCCGGCTTCAGTCTCGGCGCGATCAAGGCCCAGCCCGTCAAGAGCGCCGCGGTGATCCTCGGCCTGGTGATCTGCATCGCGACGCAGGGATGGGCGATCTTCCCCGTGCTCGCACTGTATTTGGTCTTCGGCATCGTCCGCCAGATCGTCGCGATGATGCGCGCGGGCCACGAGGTCGTGCCCGCCGACGACGATGCCTTCGACGTCTGAGTTCGTAGCACTTTTGAAAGCTTCATCCCTTTCCCTCCTCTGCCGAGACTCGTAGCTTACCTGATTAGTACACTTCACCAGCTCGGACACCATTCCATGTTCAAGGCAGAAGTCAAGGTCATGCTCCGTCCGGCGATCCTCGACGTGCAGGGAAAGACCGTCGAAGGCTCGCTCCATTCGCTCGGGTACGAGGGAGTCGGGCACGTGCGCATCGGCAAGCACGTGACCTTCGAGATCGACGCGCCGACGCAGGAGGAGGCCGAGCGCATCGCGCACGAGGTCAGCAGCCGCGTGCTCAGCAACCCGGTGATGGAGAACTACGAGGTGTCGTTCGTCGGCGCGATCGAGGAGGTCGTGCGATGAAGATCGGAGTCGTCGTCTTCCCCGGATCGAACTGCGATCACGACGCGTTCTACGCCCTGAAAAACGAGATCGGCGTCGACACGGTGCTGCTGTTCCACAAGGAGCACGACCTGCAGGATGTCGACGCGGTGGTGCTGCCGGGCGGCTTCAGCTACGGCGACTACCTCCGCTGCGGCGCCATCGCGCGGTTCTCGCCGATCATGAACGAGGTCGTCGCCTTCGCGAAGTCGGGCGGACCGGTCATCGGCATCTGCAACGGCTTCCAGGTGCTCACCGAGGCGGGCCTGCTGCCGGGCGCGCTGCTACGCAACCGCGACCTGCGCTTCATCTCGAAGCACATCCACATGAAGGCCGTCAACACCTCGACGATGTTCACCTCGTCGATCGAGCCGGGCGCGGTTCTTCGCATCCCGATCGCCCACGGCGAAGGCAACTACTACGCCGATCCCGAGGTGCTCGACGAGCTTCGGTCGAACGATCGGATCGTCTTCCAGTACTGCGACGAGTCGGGCAACGTGACGCCCGAGGCCAATCCGAACGGATCGCAATTGAACATCGCGGGCATCGTCAATCGGGAAGGGAACGTCCTCGGCCTGATGCCCCACCCGGAGCGCGCCTGCAGCGGCGCTCTTGGCTCGATCGACGGTCGTGGTATCTTTGAATCGCTGGTCCGATCGCTCGAGATCGCAGCCGGGTAGGCTCGACCGTACTCAACAAATCTTCGCAGGTGCCCGCCATGTCACTCGGCCCAATGGAAATCACGCTGATCGTGCTCGTGCTGCTGCTCCTGTTCGGTGGCCGCAAGATCCCCGAGCTGATGCGCGGTCTGGGTACCGGTATGAAGGAATTCAAGAAGGCGACGAACACCGAGGAGGAGATCGAGGTCAAGCGCACCGAGCGCCCCGACGATCGCCGTCTCGATGATCGCCGCGACGATCGCTTCATCGACGACGCTCGCGACGACCGTCGCATGGACGAGCGGCGCACCGCCGATCCCCGCGTCGGTGATGTCCGCCCCGGCGGCGTCCGCCCGGTCGAGTAACATCCATCGCTTCGACGATCACTCTGCACCAGGAGATCGCCCATGTTTGACCTTGGCGCCGGCGAGCTCGTTCTGATCGTCTTCGTCGTGCTGATTCTGTTCGGACCGAAGAAGCTCCCCGAACTGGCCCAGAGCCTCGGGCGCGGCATGCGTGAGTTCAAGCGCGCCCAGCGCGAGTTCACCGAACAGATCAACCAGGCCGTCAACGACGACCATTACAAGAAGAAGAGCGTCGCCGAGCGCGAGACACCGGCCGGCGCCGTCTCACGCGGCGGCTCCCGGCGCATCGCCGGCAGCCCCGATGACAGCGGCGCTCGCTCCGACGACAACGCCGGTCGCTCCGACGACAACGCCGCTCGCTCCGACGACACGCGCGCTGCGACGCCGACGGGCTATCCCATCGCCGGCACTCCTCCATCCGCCGCCGCGCCGCGTCCGGACGACGCATCGCCCTCGGGCACGACACCAGGCGGCGAGCCGAACCTTTAGAAACCGGGCGGCGCCGGTCACTCCCGTCGCACAGACTCCGAACGACACCGACCAATCCGACGACCCGATGATGCCTTCGTATGGCGAGCTGCGACGCCGGCTCGATGCAGGTGACGCGACCTGCGTCTCGACCGTCGACGAATCGTTCCAGAAGATCGACGAAGGAAGGCACCTCAACGCCTTCCTTTCGTTGTTGGAGGAGCGCGCCCGCGAGCGCGCCGTCGCGATCGACGAGCGGCTGCGCTCCGGCACGGCCGGTCGTCTCGCCGGCATGACCGTCGCCATCAAGGACAACATCGCGATGAAGGGCGAGCAGCTCACGTGCGGATCGAAGATCCTCACGGGATTCCGCTCGCTCTACAGCGCGACCGCCGTCGAGCGCCTCGAGGCCGAGGACGCGATCGTCGTCGGCCGCACGAACATGGACGAGTTCGCGATGGGCTCGTCGAACGAGAACTCGTTCTTCGGCCCTGTCCTCAACCCTCTCGACACGACACGCGTGCCCGGAGGCTCCTCCGGCGGTTCTGGCGCCGCGGTCGCGGCCGGGATGTGCTACGGCTCGCTCGGCTCGGAGACCGGCGGCTCTGTGCGCCAGCCGGCGGCGTTTCTCGGCCTCGTCGGCGTCAAGCCGACGTACGGACGGGTCAGCCGGTACGGACTGGTGGCCTTCGCCTCGTCGCTCGATCAGATCAGCCCGTTCGCGCGCACGGTCCGCGACAGCGCGTTGATCCTGGAGACGATCGCCGGTCGCTGCGACAACGACGCGACGTCGAGTCCGACGCCGGTCGCGCGATGGTCGGAGGAACTCGACGCCGCCGATGTCCGCGGATTGCGTGTAGGACTGCCGCGCGAATACTTCATCGAGGGCATGCACCCATCGGTGATCGCCGCGATGGACGACGTGCGCCGCCGGCTCGTCGACGCGGGCGCGGAGGTCATCGAGGTGTCGCTGCCACACACCGAGTACACGATCCCGACCTACTACGTCATCGCGACGGCGGAGGCGAGCTCGAACCTCGCGCGCTTCGATGGCGCGCGCTACGGGTATCGCTCGCCCGAAGCCAGGACGGTGCAGGAGATGTACGAGATGAGCCGCTCCGAGGGCTTCGGCGCCGAGGTCAAGCGCCGGATCATGCTCGGCACGTTCGTGCTGTCCAGCGGCTACTACGACGCCTACTACCTCAAGGCGCAGCAGGTGCGCAATCTCATCCACCGCGACATGGATTCGGCGTTCGAGAAGGTCGACCTGCTGCTGTGTCCGACGACGCCGACGCCGGCGTTTCGCCTCGGGGAGAAGACCGCCGATCCGATCTCGATGTATCTCAGCGACATCTTCACGGCGGCGGCGAATCTCGCCGGTGTGCCGGCGATCTCCGTCCCTGCCGGACGCGACAGCGAGACCGGCCTGCCGGTCGGCGTCCAGTTCATCGCGCGGAAGTTCGACGAAGCGGGGATGTTCCGCGCCGCCGCGTGGCTCGAGCGAGAGCTCGCGGCGTAGTGCTCGCGGCGTAGCTCTCGCGGCGTAGCTCTCGCGGCGTAGTGCTCGCGGCGTAGCTCTCGCGGCATAGCTCTCGCGGCGTAGTGCTCGCGGCGTCGTGCTCGCGGCGTAGCTCTCGCGGCATAGTGCTCGCGGCATAGTGCTCGCGGCATGGCGCCCGCGACCGGTTTGCGGACAGCGCGCTGAAATATCCGGACACGCGTCGGCATCGCCGATCGCACGCGTAACTTCGCGCCGGGCCCGCCGCCGCCTCTTCAGCGCCCTCGCATGCGATCACCGCGCTTCGCCGGCGCTCGAGAGGAGCATTCACCACCTGCCGATCGAATCAGGAGGAGAGCCATGACCAGCTCTACCGGCGACCACTGCGCGTCCGCATCATCCGACGAAGTCGCCCATCGCGCGACACACCTCACCACTTCGAGTCACTCACGTCGAACACGACCCGGGCAGCGACACCGGGAACGGCGAGGGTTCTTCGCAGCGCGATGTAGCTCGCTGCTGCACGGCGCGGAGCAATCGACAACGCTGGCGACGGCTCTTGCGACGACGCTGTCGACATCGATGGCGACCGCTCTTGTGACGGTGCTGTTCACCGTCGTCCCTGCTGACGCCAGCGCGCAGGGCCGGACGATCACGACCTTCCCCTACGCCCAGCACTTCACCTTCATTCCATCCGGAAGTTCCACGACTCCGAGCGGACCGGTCGGCGCGCCGATCTTCCCGACGACCGACGTCGACGGCGGCGAGTTCACCGTCGACTCGACGACCAGCTCGCTGATGGCCAGCGGCTCGTCGACGGGACTCGGCAACAACGTCGGCGCGGGCGGCATGATCCGCATCCAGACCAGCGGCAGCACACTGCCGACGATCGCCCAGGGATTCACCGTCCACGCGAGCTTCACCGGACGG
Source organism: Kapaibacterium sp. (SeqCode) (assembly GCA_035539855.1). Lineage (GTDB taxonomy): Bacteria > Bacteroidota > Ignavibacteria > OLB7 > OLB7 > DATLHO01. The sequence continues at coordinate 14,643 of DATLHO010000180.1, forward strand.
ACCGGCGATTCGATCGCCGTGGCGTGGACGAAGGTCTCCAACGGCACATCGACGCGCGCGAGTGAGCTGCGCATCGCCGCGAGCGCCGACGGGGGCCCGTTTTCGGACATCACGTCGGTCGCCTTCGACAACTCCGCGACGGCACAGTCCGGCACGCTGTCCTCCGCGCTGCCGGCCGGACTCGATGGCGCAGCGAGCGTACGCTTTCGCATCTATGCAATCAACGTCGGCGGCAGCGGAGCGCACCCTCGCGTCATCGTCGACGATCTCCGCATCGCGGCGGATGAGGAGACGGCGCTGCCGGTCGAGCTCGACGACTTCGAAGCCGTCTACCACGATGGCATCGTAGGCCTCGCATGGCGCACCGCATCGGAGCACGACAACGAAGGATTCGAGGTGCTGCGCGCCTCAGGCGTGGACTCGGTCTTCGCCCCCGTCGCCTCATATCGCACCAACGATGAGCTGCGGGGTCTCGGCACGAGCCCCTTCGGGAGAGACTACCGCTTCGACGACGCGCTGCCTGCATCGCTTCTGGTCGCCGGGACGACGCTTCTCTATCGCCTTGCGGACGTCGCTCCCGACGGCCAGCGTACCGAGCATCCGATACGCACCGTGCGTATCGGTGCCGCTCCGAGTCCTGTGCCCGGGCTCGCCGTCGTGCGAATGCGGCTCGACGAGCTGCGTCCACTGCCGGCACGTGAGCACGTTGTCGCGCGGTTCTCGCTCGCGGCCGAGGAGCTCGTCACGTTCGAGGTAATCGGCATGCGGGGAGATCGGCTCGTGCGCACCGCGCCGCAAGCGCTCGGCGCCGGCACGCATGAGCACGCACTCGACGTCGGCGGCCTGGCTGCCGGCATCTACACGCTGACAGCACGTGCCGGCGACGCCGTCCGCGTGCGCAGGTTCGTGATCACGAGGTAGGGCATCCGGCGGCGCGGTCCATCGCTGCGCGCCCGATCGCGGCGCGGTCCATCGCGGCGCACCCCATCGCGGCGCGCCCGTTCGCGGCGCGCCCGTTCGCGGCGCGCTCGATCGCAATGCGCCCGATCGCGACGCGCCCGCGGCAATTGCCAGCCGGGCGAAGGACGAGTACCTTGCGCGGTCATTCGTGATGTGCGTCAGGTCATCGATCGCACCCGCCGTTTGCGCGGCCGACGAGCTCGGTCCGGCGAACGGCGGGTGCGATCGATGACCTGACGCACATCACGAATGACCGCGCAAGGTACTCGTCCTTCGCCCGGCTGGCAATTGCCGCGGGCGCGTCGCGCTCGATCGCAATGCGCCCGATCGCGACG
>DATLHO010000181.1:0-13315 GCA_035539855.1 Kapaibacterium sp. (SeqCode)
GAAACGGCGAGCGTCGTCAGCGAGACGACCGACGTGGTCGAGCGACAGTCGGAGCCCTGACCGCAGGTTCCGACCATGACGACGTCGCTCGCGCTGTAGGCGTAGAAGCCGTGCGGGCTCATGCGGAGCTTCTGTGCGAGCGCGGTCCACGACGACCACGAGCGGCCCGCGTCGATGCTCGTGAGCACGACCGGCGTCTCGCGCGACGCGTACGTGCCACCGATGGCGAGCACCCGATCCTGCGCGGCGTCGATGCGCCAGAGCGGCAGCTGGCCCGGCGCGTAGGCGACGACGGTCCACCGGTTGTTCGTGCGACGAAGCACTTCGCCGACGCGCGACGTCGCGAACGCATCGCCGTTGAGGTGCCATCGGACGTTCGTGAGATCGGAGGTGATGGGAGAGGTCTCGGCCTTCCAGGTCTTGCCGGCATCGGAGGAGACCAGAATCGTTCCACCCTCGCCAACGGCGAGAGCGGTGCCGTCGGTCCGAAGGTCGACGCCGAGCAGCGCGCGAGTCGTCCCGGACGTGACCGTAAGCCAGGCGTGCCCCTCCGGTGGCGTCGCGGCCTCCCCGCATCCGACGAGTGAGAGAAGAGTGAGCACGAAGGGAACGACGGCGTGCAGAGCTTTCATTGCGTTGACGCTCCTCCGAAGTGGGATGGCGGGCCGGTGCGCGAAGACCTCCGCCGGGGATGGAGGAATATCGGGATTCGCCCGAGTATCCGCATGCCCGGCGCATCCGGTGTGCGGCGTTTCACCGTTGCCGACCGTGCTCCGAACACGGGCTCGCGCACGACTCGGCAAAGAACGCAGAGTCACAAGTCTGAATGGTTCCCTTTGTCGCGGCAGGCGTTTCGTCGACCCGCACGTATGACCTCGCCGATCCGCTCCTGCACCGCCCGGCGCCCGCTCGATTGCGATTGATCCCTGGTCTTGGTATCCTTCGCGCACCTGTTCCACCCCCTCGCTTCCTCCCCGTCGCGCCAACGCCTCGATTCGATCGTTCCGTTCGGAATAGTCGGGGCCTCAACCATTCTTCGCCGCGCCATGACGGCTACGTTCGCCACTCTCCTGACGTCGCTTGCCGCATCGCTCCTCGTCGCGTGCGGTTCCGATGACGTCGTTGCGCCGACAGGGCTCGCCGATCCCGGTCTTTCCAACGTCCGCACCGAGAATGCGGCGGCGCGCTCGGCAACGGTCGACGAGAACGGAGGAACGATCACCGCCACCGGGAGTAACGGCGTCGTCTACACGCTGACGATCCCCGCGAACGCGCTCGACTCGACCGTGTCGATCTCGATGTATCCGATCGCCTCGATGAGCGGGTACCCGGCCGGAGGTACGATGGCCGCGGGCGTGCACCTCGCGCCGGAGGGTCTGACGATGGCCATTCCGCTGACGCTGACAATGGAGCTGCCGACCGCGCCCGGCACGGACCACATCGGCATCGCGAGCCGCGCGAACGCCGCGGAGTTTCATGGACATCCCGCGGTCTTCGAGGGACGAGTTGTCTCGTTCACCGTCGATCACTTCAGCCAATACTCCGTCGGCGATCCGATTCTCGACTCGCTTCTCGGCGGTGTCCATGGCGGCAGCAATCCCTCCGACCTCCGCCAGACCGAGCTCGCGATCGCCTACAACAGGTTTCGCGAGGCCGGGACGAGCCCGAGTGACGAGTTCCGGCGCGTGCTGCGCGCGTGGTATCAAGAAATCGTCCGGCCGAGGCTCGATGAATTCACCATCTACTCGTTCACGCGCTACAGCGTCGATTTCTCGTTGATGCGAAACGCCTACAACCGCTGGCTCTCCGCCATAACGTTCGTCAGGCGCACCTCACCGACGACGGTCGATATCGAGACCGAGCTGCGCGATTCCCGCGAGCGCGCGGCCGTCGCCCTGCAGCACGGCATCGATGAGACGAACATCGAGATCGAGCGGCTCGCCGGAGGCGATCCGACCGGACCGTCGATCACGGAGCTTCGCGACGTCATCGAGACCGGCTGTTTTGCGATCATGCTGCAGGAGCTCGCAGCGCAGTGGAGCATCGCCACCGCGTCGAACAGACTCGACAAGGAATCGGTTCTGAACGGACTCAAGGTCAAGGCGGTGATCGAGCGCAGGACGCTGCCGAGCAACTTCGCACCCGGCGGACTCGGCAACCTCGACATCGTCGCCGGACTCTCGGTCGTCGGTCGCACGCCTCGTCACGACTATCCCCTTGCGATCACGCTCAGCAACTTCGCCCCGGCAACCGTTGATCCGACGGCCGGCACCACGGGGAGCGACGGAGGCTTTCGCACATCGGTGCAGTGGCCAGCGAACCAAAGCGAGCTCCGCATCGACGTGCTCGCATCGATCAGGCATCCGCGACTTGCGCCACGGCATTCGATCTCCGTCTTCGACCGCATCACGCACGAGGTCGATCCCGGCATTACGCAGTCTCAGTGGCAAAGTCTGACGCACGAATACCGCCACGGCGACGGCACGCGCGAGGTCGCCGGACTCTACCTCATCCTGAAAGCCAATGGCGAGCTCGACGGGACGAAGATTCTCGCCAACGGCCAGCGTCGATGGCTGTTCACCGTACCCGTCGACAGGAATGGCCGGCGCTTTACCGGCACCGCGGATCTCCCGCTCGATGAGTTCAAGTTCACGTTGCGCGGATACACGGTGATCGTCAACGGCGAGATCCTCGCGGACGGCAGGCTCGACTTCGCGTGGAATGCGGCCGACAACCACAGCGATCAGACGGTCGAGGGAGCCGAGGTGATGCCGCGATTCTGAGGAGCGGCGTGCCTCGTCGTGTCGGCACTGAGCGATCGGATCGCTTCCGGTCGCGTGTCGCCGATGAAGCGGTCGAGCCGATGCCGTACATTGCCGGCCCCCGCCTCCCCCCCTCATCCTCGCGTTTGACTCCTCAACCCGCCGGAGGCATGCCATGAAGATCTCAACAACTCTGTTTCTCGCCATTCTCGTCGCCGGATGCAACCAGAGTGAAAGCAGCAATCCGACGTGGTCGGCGCTGGGAGACAAGGCCGTCATCTATTACACCGAGGATGGCGCGCAGACGTGGTCGACACGGAGAATCGCAACGAACACGCTGTACGACCTCGCCTTCCTGGGAAACCACTACGTCGCCGTCGGCACCGACGGCATGGTACACCGCACGACGGACGGCGGCGATACTTGGTCGATCGTTCGGCTGACGTCGAAGGCGTCGCTGTATGCCATCGCGAGCTCGCTGGTGCTCGGCCACGGCGTCGCCGTCGGCGATAGCGGGATCGTCATGGCGACGGTCGACGAGGGCGAAACCTGGAACGAGCAGCGCGTGAATGATGCCGTGAAGCTCACATCGGTGGCAACCGAGCTCGGACGCACGCTCGCCACCGGCGTCAACGGCAGGGTCTACCGCTCGATCGGCGGTACGAGCTACGCCGCGGTCGACGTGTCGACGCAATCTCTCCATGGCGTCGCATTGGATCAGGAGCAAAATGCGATCGTCGTGGGTGCAGCAGGTGCGTGGCGCTCGACGAATGCGGGCCTCACGTGGGAAGGGCCCAACGTCTTCGTCCCGCTCAGCGCCGTCGCTTTCTCGTACGCCGGCGAGGCGATCGCCGTCGGACCGATCGGTATGATCTATCGCACCACCGACTTCGGCAACACCTGGGCGAGAATCTCCTCACCGGTGACGACCAACCTCCACGACATCACCTTCAGTGTCGGCCTGTGGACGATCGTAGGGAAGGGCGTTGTGCTCCGCTCCAGTGACGGCGTGTCGTGGCAGAGCAGTTCGCCATCGATCGATCGCGACATCCGCGGCATCGAAATGCTCGACAACATCCAGGGGATCGCCGTCGGGCCGTATTAGGTCTCTCTCACTCAAAGGGATAGCTATGCGCCGCGTCATTCTGTTCCTCTTCGTGTTCATGCTCGCGCTCGAAACCGGCGCGGGGCTCTTTACCTCTGTCGTCGTCTATCCGGTGTGGACCCGATCGCCGGAGATCGTCGCGACCTGGAAGCCCTCGATGCCCTACTTCATGCAGGAGGGCGACTTCTTCATGTTCGCGAGCCCGACGACGATGCTGCTGTCGATCGTCACCGCCATCGCGTTCCTGCGTCGACGCGACCGCGTGCGGCCGTGGGTGCTTGTCTCGTCGCTGACGTTTCTCGCCGTCGGCATCTGGACGCTTGCGTATTTCCTTCCGGCGCAGGACTGGGTGCAGGGCGACCCCGCGTTGAAGCTCCCGCGCGAGGAGGTCGCCTCCATTCTCGAGAACTTCATCACGCTCAACTGGATCCGCCAGTTGATGCTCGTCGTCGCGCTCATCACCGGCCTGCACGCACTCGGGCTGACGTATCGCGGAACGGTCACCACGCACGACGATCAGGCGGAACGGAAGTAGTTGGTGGTGGCGGAATGAGCTGCGCACGGGTCGGAGAGTCTCTGAACCAGCGTGAGCGCTGAGCACGCGCGGCGGCGACTCCCCAACGCGGGAAGCCCGACCATCATCAGATAGCGCCAAGAAGACCGCGCAAATCATCTCCAGGTGCGAGCCCCATCTTTCTGCGGATGTGCAGACGGTGACCTTCCACGCTTCGCTCGCTGAGGCAGAGCAACTTGCCGATGTCCGCCGATGTGAGCTTCAGCTTCAAGAGCGCGCAGACTCTCATCTCCATACCTGTCATCTCGGGAAACCGCTGCAGCAGGTTCGACTGGAACTGCGGGTATGACTGACGGAATTCTACGTCGAACTTCGTCCAGTCAATCGCATCGCACGGCAGCTCCTTCAGTTTCTCTCTAATCTGCTTGACGATTGCACGAGGATCTCCGCCCTCTCGAATGATCGCCCGCAGTTCGTTGCGGAAGTCCCCGAGCATCTCCGTCTGCCTCGCAAGATGCATCGCCTGCGATGCGAGCTCCGCACGTTGATGGTCGAGCTGGACTTCCAGCAGGTGCGCGCGTAGGGCAAGCGCTTCGCGCTCGGCTTCCTCCTCGGCGCGTTCGAGTGATCTTCGCGCTTCCAGCTCCGCGACATGTTTCAGGTGCTCGATCTGTGCGACCTTCTTGTGCGCTTCGATTGTGTGAAGCTCTTCCTTGAGCTCATGGCTCCTGGTAAGATGCTCGTGCGATTCCTGCCACCTGCCGAGATCCTCGTACAGCCCCGCGAGTACCGTATGCGTCTGGAACGCTATCTCCTTGTTTCCGGACTCCTTGCTCAGCTCGGCAGCGTGAAGGAGATGTTCTTCGGCCAACACGGGACTGTACTTCTCAAAGTCCTTCTGAGCATAGACGACTCCGATTGCACTCGTGGCTCGTGCAACGCCCTGACGATCCCCCTGCTCCACAAACAGCCCGAGCGCCGTTTGATAGTATGCCAGCGCGATCGCATGCCGGCCGCTCATGCGGTGGACGATCCCGATGTTCATGGTGGCGCTCGCGGCGCCAAAGCGATCGCCGAGCGCCTCGAACAACGCTAGTGCAGCCTCGTCCTGCTCAAGAGCCTCTTCCAGGTCGCCGAGTTGGCGATGGATGATCCCGATGTTCGACATCGCTCTTGCCACGCCCAGACGGTGACCGTTCTCCTCATGCCGTCGTAGTCCCGCCTGCATGTATTCCAGCGCCCGTGCGAGCTCCCCCAGCTCCGAATGGACTATTCCGATGTTCACCAACGCGGTCGCGACCCCATCCCGGCTTCCCAGCTCTTCGTTCAAGCGAAGAGCGGACTCGTGGTACTCGAGTGCTCTCGCGTAGTCGCCGAGATACCGGTAAACGATTCCCATGTTCCCGGTGTTCCGGGCGACGGCTGCACGATTCCCCAGGTCTTCATGAAGTGCTATCGCCGCCTGGAACTGCTGCAGTGCGTTCGCATACTCGCCGGTTCGCTGATAGATGATCCCGATGTTGCCGGTGGCAGTGGCGATGCCTTCGCGATTGGCGAGCTCGCGAAACACCGTCAACGCCGCCTGCTGCTGCTCGAGCGCAGCGGCATAGTCTCCAAGGACCTTGTGGATGACCCCGATGCTTCCCAGCGCAGCGGCGAGATTCTCACGATCGCCGAGTTCCTTCGACACGGCCATCGCAACCCGGTGGTGTTCCATCGCCTTCTGATACTGACCGAGGCCGCTATGGGTCCGCCCGAGATCGTTCATCACCCGCGCAACGCCGAGGCGGTCTCCAAGCCTCTCGTATCGCGATAGTGCCAGAGCCAGCTCCTTATGCGCCTGCTCGAAGTGGCCGAGGTGCAGGCTCGCTCTGCCGATCAGTTGCCCGGCTCTGGCGGCGCCATTCTCGTCCTTCAACCGCTCGGCGAGGTCGCGCGCTTCGGTGGCAACGACGATTGCCGCCTGTGCGTCACGATTGAGCAACGCGTCGCCGAGCGCGAGCAGAGCGACCAGTCGCTCGCGTTCGTTCGTCGCCGCGTCGAGTGCGCCTTGAAGCTCCGGTATCGTCGGCATTGTCATTGTCGAGAACTTCCGCATTGCGATCGCTCCGAACAACCAATACGCGACCGTCTCCGCCGAGTCATTCGGCGGAGACGGTCGCACATCACGAGCGGTGCTCGCGAGATCACCTCGCCTTCTGGACCATGATCGATCGGCGCTGGTCGCCTCGGACGATCTGGAGCATATACGCTCCGGCCGGCAGCGCAGACCCGAGCGTGAACTGCTCTCCCGCATCGACGATCTCTCGGCGCTCAACGACGCGTCCCATCATGTCGATGATCTCGAGACGTCCTGGCGTCGACGTGCCATCGAGTCTGAGGCTGAACTCTCCCGTGAACGGGTTCGGAGCGATGGACAGTTCGATGTCGTTGCCGCCGGCCGAGCGAGCATCGACGTTGGGTTTCAGGAGCACTTCCTCGCCGTACGTGGCGACAAAGATGTCTCCCCGGGTCAACGTATCCGGAACGTCCGGTGCGGCGGCCGACAGAGTGGCTGTACCCTCATTGGGATCGAAGTCCGTCGTGTCGTAGTAGCCTCCGAAATCCCCCGTGATGCGGACGTCGCCGTTGCCATCACGTGCCAGGCCGCACGCATGCGATACGGAACCGTCTAATCCAAAGGCGTCGACGTAGTCGCCGGTAGAAGCATACCGGCCGACGATGCCATTGAATGGGCCCGTGCCGACGATGTTGATGCCATCGCCCGGATCGAGATCCCACGACCACACTGTCGTTCCCGCTACGAAGATGTCTCCGTCGGCGTCGGTCGCCAGCGCCTGTCCATAGCCGTTCGCCAGCTTGATTGCCCAGAGATAGCCGCCCGTTGCGCTGTACTTGGCGACGAACATGCTGAAGTACTCCGACGGATTGTTCCTCACCTTGGCCAGCGCGGCGACGCTGGTGCCCGGGTCGAAATCGACGGTGTCCATGAAGAACCCCGTGACGACGACGTTGTCATCGGCGTCGGTCGTGATGGCCATGCTTCGGTCACTGATCCTGCCGCCGATGGCAAACGCCCATCGATACGCTCCGGCCGAGCTGTACTTGGCGACGAAGATGTCGTCGCCGCCCGGTGGCGTGACATTGTTCGTCACCCGGCTCGCCGGATTGAAATCCACCGTCGTTCTGGTTGCACTGGAGCCCAGTCGTCCGGTGACGACGATGTCGTTGTTCCCATCGACAGCGACCGCCGCGGCCAGCTCGTAGTCCGTCGGCGATCCAACACCGAATGCCCAGATGAACGCCCCGGCCGGGCTGTATTTGGCGACATACAAATCGGCGCATCCCAATGCGGTGGACGATGCGGTCACGTTGTGCCGTTTCGCGCCCGGGTCGAAATCAACCGTCCCGACGAAGCTCCCGACGAACACGATGTTCCCCTGGTTGTCGAGCGTCATGTTGTGCTGATGGGAGTACAGCAAACCGGGAGACAGTGGCAGCCGGAACGCCCAGAGAAATGCGCCGGCGGCGCTGTAGCGTGCAACGAACAGATCGTTCGTCCCCGCCCTCGCCGTGAGGTTGAACGTGCCGGCACCCGGATTGAAATCCGTCGTTCCCGAGAACAACCCGAACACCACGACATCTCCGTTGCTCGCAACAGCGATCGAAAGACCTCGATTTGCGTTCTCCCCGCTCCCGATGCCACCGAGCGGGAAGGCCCAGACGAGATTGTTCGATGCATCGTACTTGGCGACGAAGGCCGTGCCCGTATCGACGGCATTGAAGACCGTGGCTCCTGCCCCGGGATCGAAGTCGACGGAGCCGGAGAAGTATCCCGTGATGAGGCTGTTGCCGCTGGCGTCGACGGCGATCGATTGTCCGACGTCGTGCTTGCTGCCTCCCATGGCGACGACGGACTCATAAAGGAGATCCTGCGCGAGCGCGGAGCTCGCCGCGAGCACGAGCAGCGCTGGCCAGAGTGTGAAACGCAACCACGTGCTGATCGAGCGGGTCTCGAAGCGTCGATGTTCGATTGTCATGACGATACCTCCGGTAATGATGGCCAAGCGCATGCAGCGGCGCCGCAGGCACGTGATGTGTCGACCGCGGTTCATTCGGGTAACGCGATGCCTTCCGTGCGCGCACGGGGGCATTCGTCAGAGGGGAGGTTGTGGAATCGAAGAGGGGGTTCGGAAGGCGCCGGTGCCATCCGCGCTGCGACGCACCTGATTCGCGTACGCGGGGATGCTTCTCACGGGTGTGATCTCCGGCGTTCGTTTCACACGATGCGAACCTACCGGTGGATTGGAGCGGGCCGTTACTCGGTTTGGTACGCGGGATTGTAACGGGAGCCGTCACGCCCTCAGATCGCCGCGAGAGCCGTATGGACGTCACTGCTCGAATCGAGCCTCATCTTCCGGCGAATGCGTAGTCGATGTCCTTCGACACTTCGTTCGGAGAGACAGAGGAGCTTCGCGATGTCCGCGGACGTGAGTTTCAGTCGGAGAAGCGCGCAAACCTTGATCTCCATTCCTGTCAGGTCGGGATGGCGCAACAGGAGCTTCGACTGGAAATCGGGATAGGTCTGCCGGAATTCGGCGTCGAACCTCGTCCAGTCGATCGCCTCGCACGGGAGCTCCTTCAGTTTCTCCCGGATTCGCCGGATGGCCGCGAGCGGATCGCCCGTCTCGCGAACGATCGCCCGCAGATCGTTGCGGAAGGTGCCGAGCATCTCGGTCTGTCGTGCGAGATGCATCGCCTGCGCCGCGAGCTCTGCGCGCTGTGCCTCGAGCCCAACCTCGAGAATGCGGGCATGCAGGACGAGGGCATCACGCTGCGACTGTTCCTCCGCACGCTCGAGCGCTCGACGCTTCTCCATCTCCGCGACGGCCTTCAGGTGCTCGAACTGCTCGACCTTCCTGCGCGATTCCACGGTGTCGAGCTCCTCCTTTAACGCATGACTCCGGGCGAGGTGATCGTATGCCTCGTGCCATTCACTCGCTTCCCGGTACAGCTCCGCGAGCTTCGCATGCGAGCCCTGCATAAGGACCCTGTTGCCGGTCTTGCCCGCGATTTCGAGCGCTCGGTGAGCGAGCTCGCGCGCATAGGCCGGACGGTATTCGTCGCTCTCCTTTGTCGCGTGGACGCTGGCGATGCGGCCGGTCGCCACGGCGACTCCGTTGAGCTCCCCGAGCTGACTGAACAGGGCGAGCGCAGTCTTGAACTGTTCGAGAGCCTGCCGATGGCTGCCGAGCGCAAGGAAGACATTGCCGCAGTCGAGCGCAACGGTTGCGACCCCGTTTCGATCACCCTGTTGCTCGAACATGGCACCCGCTTCACGGAAACGCTCGAGCGCCTCGGCGTGCTCCCCGACGTCGGCGTGGACGTTCCCGATATTGGTGATCGCGTTTGCGATGCCGACGCCATGGCCGGCCTCGCCATGCAGGCGCAGGGCCGCGCGGAGATACTCGAGAGCGTTCGCGTGTTCTCCGAGCGCTCGATAGACGCTCCCGATACTCGATAGGGCTCGCGCCATGCCGACGGGATGACCGGCTTCCTCGCGCATCCGATACGCGAGCTGGAAGTGCTCGAGCGCGGTCTCGTAGTCTCCGAGCTGCTTGTAGAGCGTTCCGATGTTGACGGAATTCACCGCGATCGAGACACGGTCGTCGAGCTCGACATACACCTCGCGGGCGTTGCGGAGGAGCTCCAATGCCTTCGCAACTTCACCCAGTCGCGCGTGGATCATTCCACGGTTGCCGCTCATCTTGGCGGCACTCAAACGATCGCCGAGCTCGGTAAACAGGCCCAGAGCAAGCTCGAAACTCGCCGCCGCCTCCGCATACTGTGCAAGTCCCCGATGGGCGCGCCCGACCAGGTTCGCCGTGCTGGCGATCTCGTTGCGATTGCCGCGCGCGACCGCCGACGTCATCGCACCCTGGAATGCTTCGAGGGCCCGGCGATTGTCGCCGAGATGATCGTAGACCTCTCCGATCTCGCGGAGCGCGCGCGCCACTCCGTGATCGTCGCCAAGCCGTCTGGCGAGCTCTAGCGATTCGGTACCCACGCGGAGCGCTTCCTCCGGATCGTGTTCGCGCAGCTCCGCGACGTGCACGAACATGGCGGCCAGGCGCTCGTCGAACATTGCTATCGGTCGCGCTGCTTCGTCACGATCCGGCGTCGTCGTCGATTTCATGGCCGTGGGATTTGAAGTGAGGTACGATCGGGGGGGGTGTCGCGACCGCGAACGATTTCGTCGTGAAAGCGGGCGTCGGAGAGGGACCGAAAGATACGCGGTACAGCCGACTCGCGAGACGGCCGGCACGCTGCGTCGTCGATGGCGCTACGGTGCGGGGCAGATTTACCGTCGCCGACACCGTGGCCGACGGTCACGGTGTGTGGGCAGGTCGGCACGACACGGCCGTGAATCCCGCTGCGGACTTGTTATTCGGCGGCGGCACGATGGTTGGGCTCATGCAGGCACCGTCCCGCATCAGCGGGGCTTCTCCCCCTCGCACCGATCATGAATCCCTCCGGAGGCGCCGCTGATGTCTCACCTCGCACCCCGTACGCTTGCGTTGCTGCTCGCCGCCACGGTCGCCGCCGGTTGTTCCGGCGCATTCGATGACGCGATGTCTCCGTACCAGACCGACAAGGCGCCGCAGCAGGTCTGGGCGGCGCGCACCACGCCGCGCACCATCCATCTCGAGTGGCAGCCGCCCTTCGCCGTCTCCGGCGTCACCGGCTATCGTGTCCGCTGCGAGTGGTCCGCCGCGCATTCGGCGCGCACGTTCGATCTCGGACCCGAGGCGCGAAGCATCGATCTCGAGAGCATCGACTCCTATCCTCCGTGCGCGTTCTTCGTCAGCGCGCTCGTCGGTGGCTCTGAAGGTGAAGCGAGGGTCGTGCTGCTTGACGAGTGGCAGGTGAGCGAGCGTGTCACGCCACGGACGCCCGCTTACATTTACTCCTGCGGCAGCGCTCTGGAGGGAACCGAGATCCGCTGGCTTTCGGCGCCGGACGAAGCAGGGCTGGTGGACTTCGAGATGCGGTGGCGGATGATGGGCGATGCGAATTGGTCGTCGCAGGTCGTCAATCCCAATGCCGGTGACCCGTACGAGCTCCTCGGACAGACCGTGCGAAAGGCGGTGGTGCCCATCCCCGGCGTGGTCCGCCCCGTCTTCATCGAGCTGGTCGCCCGCTACGAAGACGGTGGACGCGCGTCGCGATCGACGGTGCTGCAGGAGTCGACGTGGGCGGCCGGCCGCGCCACGCCGCCGTTGCCGCCCGTCAACACGACCGTCACGCGTGTCGATCCGACCTCGGTGCGCGTCACATGGACCCGCACGCCGTCGACCGGTCCGATCGAATACCGCATCTACGCCTACGACTGCCTGCGATACGGCGAGGTCGTCGTGGCCGGCGTCGACGCGGGGACCGAAGGCGTCGTGCTCCGAGATCTGGACCTGCGCAAATACTTCAACTACCACGTGTACGCAATCCGCTACGGCGTCGAATCGGATCCCGAGATCGGTCAGCTGCAGTAGTCGTGTTTTTCGTCGACTGAAGTGCGGCCGGATCGGGGGAGCAATCTCAGCGATCGATCATTCGCTGCGATCCTTCAGAATATCGATGGCCGTGGATCGTGATCGTCGCGCTGAGTTGTTCGATCTCCTGTAGCTCCTCCGGAGCGAGAGCGACATCGACCGATCCGAGATTCTCTTCAAGCCGCTCGACCTTTGTCGTCCCCGGGATCGGAACGATCCATGGCTTCTGCGCAAGGACCCAGGCAAGCGCGATCTGCGCCGGGGTCACACGGTTCCGTTCCGCGATGTGCCTGACCATGTCGACGATCGCCTGGTTCGCCTTGAGATTCTGCGGTGCAAAGCGCGGCACGCTGCTGCGAAAGTCATTACTCGCAAACGTCGTCGTCTCGTCGATCTTCCCGGTGAGAAAACCCCTGCCGAGGGGACTGAACGGGACGAACCCGATGCCGAGCTCCTCGAGTGTCGGGAGGATCTCCTCCTCCGGTTCGCGCCACCAGAGCGAATACTCACTCTGCAGCGCCGTGACCGGCTGAACGGCGTGGGCGCGACGAATCGTCGTAGCGCCGGCTTCGGATAATCCGAAGTGCCGGACCTTGCCTTCGGCGATCAACTCGCGGACGGTCCCGGCGACCTCCTCGATCGGCACGTCGGGATCGACGCGATGCTGATAGAGGAGATCGATCGTGTCGACACGAAGCCGGTGGAGCGAGTCTTCGACGGTCACACGAATGTGATCGGGTCGGCTGTTGAGCCCAGCCGACGTTCCGTCTCCATCGAACGCGAAGCCGAACTTCGTCGCGATCACGACCTGCTCCCGTACCGGTGCGAGCGCCTCGCCGACGAGCTCCTCGTTTGCGAACGGCCCATAAACCTGTGCGGTGTCGAAGAACGTGACGCCGCGATCGACGGCGGTTCGCAGGAGCGAGATCATCTCGGACTTATCCTTCGCCGCGCCGTAACCATGGCTCATCCCCATGCATCCGAGACCGAGCTCTGACACGGTGAGGCCATCCGGACCAAGCATGCGAGTACGCATTGATCGAGTTCTTTTGATGTGATCACCAGGTGTCGTTGCAGGCGCCGGCCGCCGATGCCTGTCGTTGGAAGCAAACTACCCTTTGACGCTTGACCAGGTACCAATGTCATGCGTAATGTCGCAGAGCGTTGGGCTTGAGCCTGACCGTTCCATCACTAATCGCCCTTTCAATGACGATCCCTAGCGACACCATTAATCTCGTCACCCGCACGCCCGCCGAAGTCCTCGCCTGGATCGACTCGCTCGACCCCGCGACACGCGCGGAGATCTCGCCCGATTGGGTCGCGAGGATCTCGTCGTCGGCCGAGCCCGACCCGTGGGTCCATGGCTTCGTGATGGTCGATCGCGACA
>DATLHO010000182.1:0-24303 GCA_035539855.1 Kapaibacterium sp. (SeqCode)
GACGGCGCTGCGTGATCGCGACTCGCTCGTCGTGCTCCGCGAACTGCCGCTGCCGCCGGAGCTCGAGCATCCGTTCGAGCGCGGCGAGGATCTCGAGGTCGGCCGCGTGCGCCTGCGCAGCGCGGATGTGCCGCGCGACCGCGTTCAGTTCTCGAAGAACGGGCGCGTCGAGTTCTTCGATGCAGACAAGCTTCCCGCCGAGCTCGTCGTGCGCTCCTGGCGCGAGGGCGATCGGTTCCGGCCGCTCGGGATGGAGGGAGAGAAGAAGGTCAGCGACTTCCTCGTCGACGCCAAGACGCCGCGCGACCGCAAGCGCCACGTGCTCGTGCTCGCCTCGGACGACGCGATCGTCTGGGTCTGCGGCATGCGCATCGACGAGCGCTTCAAGGTGACCGACGAGACGACCAACGTGCTGCGCATCGAGATGCAGGTGCTGCCGCCGAACCAACCGTCGCAGCGCGCCGAGGGCGAGCGCTCCGGCCGCGGCGGTCGAGGTCGCGGCGGCGAGGGCGGTCGCGGAGAGGGTGGACGTGGTGACGCCGGACGTGGTGAGGGAGGACGCAGCGAGGGCGGACGCGGCGGCCGTGGCGGTCGCGGCGAGAAGGAGGCCGAGCAGCGTCAGCCCCGCGAGGGCGCACGAGCCGACGATCGCCACAGCGATCGACGCGGCGAGGCGCATCGCGGTGACGAACGACCGCGCGAAGAGCGCTTCGGCGTCGACGCGGGACGTGACGACAAGCCCCGCGACGACCGCGGCGGCGAGCGTCGTAACGACAGACCACGCGACGATCGCGGCGGCGAGCGCCGCAACGAGAAACCACGCGACGAACGCGGTGAGCGCGGCCGCGACGAGAAACCCCGACAGGATCGTCCGCGCGACGAGCGTCCACGCGACGAACGTCCCGGTGGCGAGACTCCGCGCGACGAGCGTCCACGCGACGAGCGGGGCGGTCGTCAGGAGCGCGGACGCGATGACCGTCGACGCGACGGGCGCCGCGACGAGCCGCGCCGGCGACCCGAGCCGGGCGAAGGTGCGGAGCGTACTGTCGACGAGGCGACTCCATCGGCTGAGGGATCACGCGAGACTCGCACTCCCGAAGCACGCGGTGGTGGTCGCGGAGACGACCGTCGCGGAGGTCGTCGCGAAGGCGATCGGCGTGAAGGCGATCGACGCGAGGGCGATCGGCGCGAGGGCGATCGGCGCGAGGGCGATAAGAGCGCGGGCGATCGTCGCGGAGCCGATCGTCGCGAGGGTGACCGTGGAGAAGGCGCTCGCGCAGAAGGCGACCGTCGTGAGGCCAACCCTCGCGAGGGTGATCGTAGAGAATCCGACCGTCCTGAAGGCGACCGTCGCGAAGGCGACCGTCCTGAAGGCAACCGTCGCGAAGGTGACCGCCGCGAAGGTGACCGCCGCGAAGGTGACCGCCGGGAAGGCGATCGCCGTGGTGGCCGCCGCGAGGGCGAGCGTCGCACGGGCGAGGCGCGGCCAGAGCCCGGCGAGAGAGCTCGCGGGGCCGAGTCATCGGAAGATGTCGGGCGTGCATCGGCAGCTCCGTCATCCGAGCCGACGGGTGTGAGACCGACCGCTGAGCCGATCGCACCGCCCATGGGCGAGCCGTCGTCGGAGGCTCCCGCCAAGGCGCGTCGTGCGCCAGCGAAGCCGCGGAAGACTGCGGCCGAGAAGCGCGCCGACGCCGCCGCCGAAGTCGAGCGTACTGCCGGAGAAGGTGAGCGTCCTGCCGCCAACGTCCCGGCCGCCGCGCCGGTCGCGTCGAAGCGCGGAGCCGCCGCCAAGCCGACGGCGGAAAAGAAGCCCCGACCGGACACTGTGGCCCGACCGGACACTGAAGCCCGACCGGACACCGTGGCCAGACCGGGCGCCGGGGCCCGGCCGGGCGCCGAGGCCGCGCCGGGCTCCGAGCCGGGCGCCGACGCTCCCGCGCCGACCGCCGGCCGTGTGCGCTCGCCGCGGGCGCCGCGACGGACGCCGACGGTGCGCAAGAAGCGGGGATCGGATGGTGGAGATGCAGGCGAGCAGGCGCAACCGGAGGAGTAGTCGATGAGCTCCCTCGTCGGTGTCGACGGCATCGTGCAAATCGGCGAGCACCGGTTTCGCCGTATGATCGATCAGGAGGTGATCGCCGGACGGATCGCCGAGCTCGGCGCGGAGCTGACCGAGGCGTACGCCGGGCGGCTTCCGTTGCTCGTCGGCGTGCTCAATGGCGCCGCGCCGTTTCACGCCGACCTGGCACGGGCGATGGAAATCCCCCTGACGGTCGATTTTTTGCGGGTCGGAAGTTACGGCAACGGCATGTCCTCGTCGGGGACACTAGATTTCACCGCCGAATGCAGCACTCTGATAGCGGGACGGAACGTCATCATCGTGGAAGACATCGTCGACACGGGACGGACCATCCGCCGATTGCGCGAGTATTTCGCGGGACGCGGAGCCGCTTCGGTAGCGGTCGCGGCCATGCTGTACAAGCAGGAGGCCGATCTGATCGGCATACGACCGGAGTACGTCGGCTTCACGATCCCCGATCGCTTCGTCGTTGGCTTTGGACTTGATTACAGACAGGAGGGACGGAACCTTCGGCACGTTTATGTGCTCGAGGGTCAGGCCGCGGAGACCTGAGGTGCCCTGACATCTCGTTCTCGAACGGTCTGTCACGGCGACGATGCCGACACAAGGGGAACGCCGTGTCCTGCGGTGCGCTCCGAAACGCACGACAGCAAACGGACGACAGGCAAACGGACAACAGAGAGCAGCAATGAACGGTGATATGAACCCGCGCAAGCCGGGCCGTCCGCGGATGCCGCGACGGGGACCGGGGGGCGACGACGAAGGGAACATCGGGCGGATCATGCGCACGGTGCTCGTGTGGCTGACGATCCTCGTCGGCGTCTCGGTGATCTTCATGATCGTCAAGAACGGCGGCCAGCAGTACGTGCCGGTCACCTACAACGAGTATCGTCGGATTCTCACCGAGGACCTGATCACTCGCGCCACGGTCTACAAGCAGAATCTCAACGACCACGAGCTCCGCGCCGAGCTCAAGGACGACGTCCAGGTCAAGTCGGAGGACGGTCGCTCGACCTACAAGACGCGACTGATCTCGACGAAGCTCCTCGCCGTCGAGGCCGAGCAGCAGGAGTGGCTCAGCCGCGGCATCGTCTTCTCGGTGCAGAACGAGGGTGGCGAATGGTGGGCGCCGATCGTCGGCCTGCTACCATGGATCGCGCTGATCGCGATCTGGATCTTCGTCTTCCGCCGCATGCAGGGGGCCGGCACCAAGGGGATCTTCTCCTTCGGCAAGTCGCGCGCCCGGCTGCTGAGCGAGAACTCGCCGCGCGTGACATTCGCCGACGTCGCCGGCGCCGACGAGGCAAAGGCCGAGCTGCAGGAGGTCGTCGAGTTCCTCCGAGAGCCCTCGAAGTTCCAGCGCCTCGGCGCGAAGATCCCGCGCGGCGTGCTGCTGCTGGGTCCTCCCGGAACGGGCAAGACCCTCCTGGCGCGCGCGGTCGCGGGCGAGGCGGGTGTGCAGTATCTGTCGATCAGCGGCGCAGACTTCGTCGAGATGTTCGTCGGCGTCGGCGCCTCGCGTGTGCGTGATCTGTTCGAGCAGGCGAAGAAGATCGCTCCGGCGATCGTCTTCATCGACGAGATCGACGCGGTCGGCCGCCAGCGCGGCGCCGGCCTCGGCGGCGGTCACGACGAGCGCGAGCAGACGCTCAACGCCCTGCTGGTGGAGATGGATGGCTTCGAGCAGAACACCGGCGTCATCATCATCGCGGCGACCAACCGCCCCGACGTGCTCGATCCGGCGCTGCTGCGTCCGGGACGCTTCGACCGGCAGATCGTCGTCGACCGTCCGGATCGTCGCGGGCGCGAGGGCATCCTCAAGGTGCACACGCGCAACGTGCCGCTGGCCGAGAACGTGGAGCTCATGACGATCGCCAAGGCGACTCCCGGATTCTCCGGCGCCGACCTGGCGAACCTCTGCAACGAGGCGGCGATCTACGCCGCGCGGCGCAACGGCGACCGCGTGACGATGTTCGACTTCGAGATGGCCAAGGACAAGCTCATGATGGGCCTCGAGCGCCGCACCATGGTGATGTCCGACGAGGAGCGCCGCATGACCGCCTACCACGAGGTCGGCCACGTCATCGTCGGCAAGGTCATGGTCAACGGCGATCCCGTGCACAAGGTCACGATCATCCCGCGCGGCCGCGCGCTCGGCGTCACGGCATTCCTGCCCGACGACGATCGCCACAGCCGCTCGCGCGAGTGGTTCGAGGCGAAGATCGCGATGGCTCTCGGCGGTCGCGCCGCCGAGCTGCTGATCTTCGGCAACTACACCTCCGGCGCCCAGGGTGACATCAAGCAGATCACCGGACTGGCGCGGCAGATGGTCTGCGAGTTCGGAATGTCCGAGAAGCTCGGTCCGGTCAACTACGCCTCCAACGATGGCGAGGTCTTCCTCGGTCGCGATTACGCGATGCACAAGGACATCAGCGAGGAGACCGCGCGGTTGATCGACGAGGAGGTACGCCGCATCATCGACGACGGGATGCACCGCGCGACCGACATCCTCAAGGAGCACATGGACACGATGCACCGCATGGCGAGTCTGCTGATCGAGCGCGAGACGCTCGACGCCGACGAGATCGAGATGGTCATCCAGGGCGAGGAGCTCCCGCCGCTCGAGGTCAAGCGCATGGTCGCCGCGCGCATGGCCGCGGGCGCCCCGCGCACCGGCAACGGCGCGCCGACGAGTGGTCAGATCGTCGTCGGACCCGATGCCGCCGGACCGGGCAACGACGTGTCGAAGGGACCCGACGTGCCGCAGCGCTAGCGCTCCGGAGCTTTGCGCTCGAATGCGTATGTTGACGCCCCGGCCATGCGGCCGGGGCGTTTTTTATTGGGAAGCGGAGCGCGACGGTTCGGCGTTTGCTGCATCGTAGCAAAGCGCGGTGCGCCCGCGCGAGCTTCCCGGCGCCATCCGTTCACCGACGTTCGAAAGCCCTTGGCGATACTCAGGCAACATCCCCCGGATCCGCAGTACCAGGAAGCGTCGCATCCGTCGGAGATCTCGATGAAGAGCGAGGTGATCCGCAAGTCGATCCACCTCTCGTCGATCGGGATTCCTCTCATCTATGGACTGGCGGGACGGGAGATCATGCTCTGGCTGCTCGTGCCGGTGACGATCATCAGCCTCATCGTCGAGTTCCTCCGGATGCGCGTGCCCGTCGTCGAGGCGAAGCTGCGACGGGTCTTCGGGACGATCATGCGCGAGCACGAGCTGCGCGAGCACAAGGCGAAGCTCAGCGGCGCGACCTGGGTGTTTCTCTCGGCGACGATCTGCGTCATCGTCTTTCCGACGATCATCGCGATCACGGGCTTCACGATCCTCATCGTCAGCGACACGGCCGCGGCGCTCTTCGGCCGCCGCTTCGGACGCCACCGCTTTCTCGAGAAGAGCCTCGAGGGCTCCGGCGCGTTCTACGTCACCGCGATGATGGTCGTCACCATCGTCATGCTGCTGTTCGACGCGCCGACGATCTTCCTGACCACGGGCGCCGCCGCCGCATTCGCCGCGACCGCGGCCGAGGCCTTCAGCCACGGCGCGAACATCGACGACAACCTCACGATCCCGACCTCCTACGGCATCGTTCAATGGGCGCTGCTGGCGTTGAGCGGCGGACCCGAGGTCGACCGGCTCTGGGAATTCGGCCGGGGCATCTTCGGCTAGCTGACGCATCGAACCATCGAACCGGCACCGACGCGACGGATGCCGTTCCACGATCACAAGGACCACCCACAATGCACGCCACCGTCGAGGCCACCGCGAGCCACACGATCAAGTTCCCCGATCTCCACTTCAACGTGCTCGGACGTACCGGCCTGCATGTCTCGGGTGCGGGATTCGGCGGCTATCGTGTCTCCATCGGCGTCGAGACCCATCGTCGCGCTCTCGAGCACGCGCTGCTCTCCGGCATCAACGTCATCGACACGTCGACGAACTACGCCGACGGCGGCAGCGAGCAGCTCATCGGCGAGACGTTGCTCGAACTCGCGCGCACCGGTCTGATCGAGCGCCGCGCGATCGTCACCGTCACCAAGGCCGGCTACATCCAGGGCTCGAACTACCAGATGGCCCGCGAGCGCCGCGACGCCGGAGGCGGCTTCCCCGAGGTCGTCGAGTATGGCGAGGGTCTCTGGCACTGCATCGCGCCGGAGTTCCTCGAGGATCAGCTCACGCGCTCGCTCGAGCGGTTGAACATGACGACCGTCGACGTGCTGCTGCTGCACAATCCCGAATACTATCTCGGCTGGGCCGCGCAGAACGGTGTCGCACTGGCCGAGGCGCGCGCGGAGTACTACCGGCGCATCCGCAGCGCGTTCCAGTACCTCGAGACCGAGGTCGACAGGGGCAGGATCCTCTGGTACGGCGTCTCGTCGAACACGCTGCCGCAGGAGCCGGACTCCGCGGAGTTCACGTCGCTCGAGGAGATCACCCGCATCGCCGAGGAGATCTCGCCCGAGCATCACTTCGGCGTCATCCAGTTTCCCGCGAACCTCTACGAGTCGCAGTTCGTCATCGAGCCGACGCAATCGCTCGGACGCACGCTCATGGAGGTCGCGCGGACCAAGGATCTCGGCGTGCTCATCAACCGACCGCTCAATGCGATCGTCGACGGCGGGCTCGTGCGCCTGGCGGACCTCGGGTCCAGCGCGGTCGACTCCGGCGAGGAGGGCATCGATAGTGCGATCGAGCACATCACCGCGACCGAGCAGCAGCTCTCCGCATCGATCATCGCGTCGCTCGACGACGCCGACCAGACGACGATCGCCGTGAGCGAGTTCATGACGGTCGGCCCGACGATGGCGCAGCACTGGCGCTCGCTCGGCTCGATCGAGCAGTTCAACGAGATCATTTCGCAGCACTTCGCGCCGCGCCTCGGCTACCTCGGCCAGCTCCTGCGCGAGCGCGACGCGGCCGAACAGGCTGCCGCCTACACGTCGTACCTCGCCGACGTGCGCGGGCTCTTCGAGCAGCTCTCGTCGTACTACGGACGCCACGCGCGCGAGCGCGCCGGACAGATCCGCACGGCGATCGCAGCAGCGGTCGAGCAGCCGGTCGACGGACCGCTCTCGACACTTGCCGTCCGGATGCTGCTCGGCATCGAAGGCCTCGACACGGTGCTCGTCGGCATGCGCCGCGAGCCCTACGTCGACGCGATCATCGCCGCGCTGCGCAGCGGTCCCCTCGGTGACGAATCGGCGTGGTGGCGGCTGCAGCTTCCCGATCCGTTCGAGGAGCGGGCGGAGCCGGAGACCAGCATGGATGACGAGAGCGAGCCGATCTAGTGAGAGCCGCTCTGCCCGGTTCCCGCGAGCGATGAGAGGATCGCGCGGAGCTCGTCGTTAGCGACCGCGGCGGCCGCCTGGCGCGCGCTCATCCAGCGCCGCCGGCGATCGAGCGCCTCGGGCCATCGGCTGAGAACCTCGTCGACCTCGAGAAGGAAGACCTCGACGGTGCATTCGCCTCCCCACTTGCGATAGCGGTACGTGCCGAGCGGGTCCTCGCCGGCGCGTCCGCGCACGCCCGCCTCCTCATAGGCCTCCTTCACTGCCGACGCCCTGGCCGACGTGCCGAGCTCGACGACGCCCTTGGGGATCGTCCAGCGGCCGGCGCCGCGCGTGGTGATCATGAGGATCTCGAGGCCGTCGGCGGTATGGCGGACGGGCACGACGCCCGACTGCCGATAGAAGAACTGGGGACGAGTCTGCATGGGCGTATGATCGGAAGATTCCTCGGAAGTCGCTCACGTCCCGAACACATGACAAACCGGTGCCACGACACCGACGACACGATGGCCGTTGACCGCTGCATCTGCCGCAAGATCACGTTCGCCGAGGCGCTCGCCGCGGCGCGCGCGCTCGGCGTGCGCACCGTCGGCGGACTGCAGCGCCATGTCGACGTCGGAACCGGCTGCGGACGCTGCATCCCCTACATGCAGCGCTCGCTCATCAGCGGCGAGGTCGATCTGCCGGTGCTCGACGAGCGGGAGTGCGAGCGGCTGATGGAGCTCGCGGACGTGCGGCTGCTGGGGGAGGATCAATGAGTCGCGCGTTCGCCTTCTGGACCGGTGGCAAGGATGCCCACTACGCCCTCTACCGCGCGGTGCAGGCCGGCGCCGACTGCGACCGGCTCGTCTGCTTCATCGACGCCTCGACCGAGCTGACGATGTCCAACCGCCTGCCGCCGGAGCTCATCGAAGAGCAGGCGCGGCTCGTGGGGATTCCGCTGATGAAGCTGCGCGTGACGCGCGAGACCTTCGAGCGCGAGCTGCGCAACACGCTCTTCGACCTGCGCACCGAGGGTATCACGCTCGGTATCTTCGCCGAGATCAATGCGAGCGAGCGCCGCGACTGGTTCCGAACGCTCCTCGCCGACTTCGACATGCGGGCGGTGTTTCCGCTGTGGGGCGTGCCCGCGCCGCTGCTGTTGGAGCGCGAGCGCAAGCTCTTCCGCTCGATCATCGTGCAGCTCGATCGACGGCTCAGCGAGAGCTACCTCGGCCGCGATCTCAACCTCGAGTTTCTGGACTACCTGCAGGAGAACGGCTTCGACCTCAGCGGCGAGGGCGGCGAGTACGAGACGTTCGTCTGTCGCTCGCCGATGATGCACGGCGAGATCGTGCTGACGCACGCCGAGCGCCGGGCCACGCCGGAGACGCTCGGACTCGAGATCGACTACTGGAAGGTGGAGATGGAGGAGGAATGAGCGCGATCGATTCGTTCGGCAAGTACTTCGCGATCTTCCGCATCGAGCTGCGCAATCTCACCGCGTACACGTGGGACTTCCTGCTCGGCAACATCACGATCGTCCTGTTCTTCTACGTGCTCATCCAGGTGTGGGAGGTGACGGTCACGGCCGGGTCGGTCGAGGCGCTGCCGGGGGAGACCTTCGACTGGACGCAGCTCATCTGGTTCCTGGCTGGCGGGCAGACGCTGTACTTCGCGGTGCAGACCGAGGCCCAGCTCTATATCGAGGACGACGTCATCAGCGGCAACATCGCCGTGACGCTCGCGCGTCCGTACGACTACCTTCTCAGCCGCTTCGCGGTCACCTTCGCCAACACGGTGCTCTCGTTCGCGGTCGCCTTCCCCGCGGCCTTCGCGGTCGCGTGGATCGCAACGGGCACGATCGCGGTCACGCCGGTGGGCGTGCTGCTGTTCATCGGCGCCTTCCTCCTGCGCACGCTGCTGTTCTTCGCGCTCCAGGCCATCGCGGGCCTGGCGACCTTCTGGATCGAGAAGGCGACGGCGTTCGTGTGGATACTCGGGCTGCTGATCATGACGTTCGGCGGCGGCGTCGTGCCGCTCGGCTTCTGGCCCGACTCCGCGCGCGCGGCGGCGGAGCTCACGCCGTTTCCGGCGATGATGTACTACCCCGCGAAGCTGCTCGTCGCGCCGTCCGCCGACCTCGCACTGGCGACGTTCGGACGCGGCGTCGTGTGGCTGGTCATCCTCGGCGGTATCGCGTGGGCGATCTACGCGCGTGCGTTGAGGCGCCTCGACATCAACGGCGGCTGACGGACACGACTGCCGACCGACCCCGGTCCGGCTGCGGACGTCCGACGCCGTCGCGTATATTCCGCGTTCCACGAAGAGATCTCCCCGCACCATGTCCCGACTTCAGGATCGAGTTGCCATCGTCACCGGCGCCGCTGTCGGCAACGGCCAGGCCTTCTGCCAGCGCCTCGCCGAGGACGGCGCGCGCATCATGATCGCCGATATCGCCGACGCCAGCGAGGCGATGGAGCTCGTGCGCGCCAGCGGCGGCGAGATCGACGCCGTGCGCGTCGACGCCACCGACGAGCAGCAGACGCAGAAGATGGTCCGCAAGACGATCGAGCGCTACGGGCGCGTCGACGTGCTGGTCAACAACGTCGGGCTGTACCAGGAGGAGCCGTTCGAGCTCATCAGCTACGACGAGTGGAAGCGGATGCTCTCGGTCAACCTCGACAGCCTCTTCCTGACGTCGCGCGCGGTGTTGCCGGCGATGAAGGAGCAGGGGTTCGGGCGCATCGTCGCGCTGAGCTCCGACACGATCTGGCTCGGCACGCCGTACCTGGTGCATTACGTGGCGGCGAAGATGGGCGTCATCGGTTTCGTCCGCTCGCTCGCTAGCGAGATAGGACGCTACGGCATCACGATCAACGCGGTGACGGTGGGCCTGACCGCGACGCAGCGACCGCCGGGCGAGAAGCTCATCGGCAGCATCCTCGAGCACCTGCTTCCGCAGCAGGCGGTGCAGCGCGGTGACGAGCCGGAGGACATCGCCGAGGTGGTCGCATTCCTCGCGTCGCCGGAGTCGTCGATCATCACCGGGCAGACGATCAATGTCGACGGAGGAGTCGCGCGGCACTGAGAGATCGCGCTCCTGTCTGCGCTGGCTGAGATAACGAATGGCCGGGTGATTGCTCACCCGGCCATTCGTGCTTTCCACCAATCACTCAGGAAGTCGACGCTCCCCACCCCGGCGCGCCGAGGAACGTTAGCGCGCCGGGAAGGGACGACTGCAGGGGACCAACCTGGCACGAGCGGAGCTCAGCCGGACGTTTTCCGCTCAGTGGCCCACGACGCCGGTCCCTTGCTCGGTTTCCCGTGCGTGTTTCCCGTTGTGTCCATGCCGGTGTCGCCGGTCGGTCATAGCAGTCGAGTGAGCATCGGAGTCTCGCCTCGACTCTCGATACAAAGCTACCGGCCCCGCCGCGCGGGGTTCCTGACGGATGTCATGCTTGCCGAAAAAAGCGAGGCGACCCCGCTCGCTCGCGGGATCGCCTCGTGGATTGTGCCGGATGGGAACTCAGTGCCGTTCGTGCTCGCTCTTCTCGAGGACGGCCTTCGCGTTGGAATTGCCGGGATCGAGCTCGAGCGAGCGACGATAGCTCGCGAGTCCGGCCTGCGTCCGGCCGGCGTTGAGCAGCGCCTCGCCGAGCGAGTCGTACGTGTTGCCCGATGTCGGGTACGCCCTGGTGTTGTACTCGAAGATCGCAATCGCCATCGGCAGCGACTTGCGTCCCATGTAGTCGTAGCCGAGCCAGTTGATCAGTCCCTCGTCGATCAGTCGTTGCGTGCGCGCCTGATCGAGCGCCGAGGTGACCGCGCGCGCTGCGTCGTCGTCCCTGCCGTCGGCATAGAGCGACTCGGCGAGCCTGAGCTCGCGCGCGAGGGCCTCGCGCTCGACGCGACCGTTCTCGATCTCCGCGGTGCGATGCGCTCCGGCGGCGACGCGTGCCAGTGCCAGCGCCGTGTCGAGCGCGGCGGTCGCCGCGACGGGCACGTCGGGCTTGACGCCGACGCCTTCCCAGTTCGTCTTCGTCACGGGATTGATCGCGCGTCCGGTCGGCACGAAGATTCCGAACCGGTCGTTCGCCGCAAACACGCCGCCGGGATTCGCGCCGCCTCCGGTCGTCTCGCCGACGATGGTCGCGCGACCGCGCGTCTGCATGTTGTAGGTGAACTCCTCGGCGCCGCTGAACGTGCCGTTGCTCGTCACGACGAAGAGGGGGACGTCGGCCATGCGCGGACCCTGCACCTCGGCCGTCGTCCAGAACTCCTGCGTGCGATCGCCCTCGCGGTAGTAGAGGCTGTTGAGGTGCGTCGGCGTCTCGAAGAAGTAGCTGCAGAGCAGTCGCACCATGTCCGGAGATCCGCCGCCGTTTTTCCGAAGGTCGATGACGATCGCGTCGGCGCCCGCGAGCAGGCGCATTGCGGAGACCGCCGTCTCGCGCGCCAGCTCGGCCGGCGCGAACCCGCGCAGGTCGAGGTAGCCGATGTTGCCCTCCATGCGCTCGACCCTGTTGAAGCCGAAGTTGCCCGACTCCATTGCCGCGCGCTGTCGCAGCTGCTGCGCGATCGGATCGACGCGGTCTTCGCCCACCGCCTGCGGCGGCTTCACCACGACACGCATGTGCTTGTCGCGATTGACCTTCTGCAGAGACTTCGTGAGCGCCTCGGCGAATGCCTTGGGATCGGTGAGCGCATCGAACGCGCCGCTCGCGAGCTCCGCCTGCAACTGCTGTCCGCTCTTGAGTCCGACGTCGGCGAACACGTAGCGCTCCGCCAGCAGCGTCGCGATGCGATCGACGACCTCGTGGCGCTCATCGGAGGTGACGGGTCCGGTTCCGGGAGCCGGTCCACCGGGGATCGGCTGCTGCGCGGTGAGCAGCGACGTGGCGCCGACGGCAACGGCGCCGGCGAGGAGCATCGAGAGTCGGCGACCGAGGGTGCGGGCGCTCAGCGGGCGTGGAGTAACGGGGACTTCCATGACCGTTCCGGGTTGAGTGGTTGATGAGCTTCCAGACGCAGCGGGTCGCTACGTGTTCCCGTGCGCCGCGGGTTTCACCCGGACTCACACGCCCTCGAAATCGATGAACCCTCGCGCCGGGTCGGTGTCGAGCAGCCGGACGTGGACCTTCTCGCCGACATCCATCCCGTCGAAGTTGCGCACGACGCGACCCTCGGCTGGAGGAGAGATCAGGCGCACGTACGTTCCCTTGGCCGAGGCTCCGGTGACGATCGCGCGGAAGGTGTCGCCGATGCGCTCGGCGAGCAGTATGGCCGCACCCATCTTGCGAACCCGGCGCTCGACCTTGCGGGCCTCGCGCTCCATCGTTCGGCAGCGCTCGATCACCGTCTCGAGCTCCGCGAGCGTGTACGGCTGCGGCCGGCCGGCCGCGGCGGCCTTGAGCATGCGCTGCGTCACGAGGTCGACGTAGCGGCGGTTCGGGGCGGTCGAGCGGGAGTAGCCACGCAGCGCGAGTCCGAAGTGCGAGGGCGTCGCCTCGTCGGGAAGGACGACGTCATACTCGGCCGCGCCGAGCAGCTTCACGATCGAGAGCGAGAGATCGGGGAAGCGCACCGGATCGGCGCGCCGGCGTGCGTCGAGAAACGCGGTCAGCGCGTGCGAGTCGGGCGCGTCCGGCAGCGTCGTGCCATGACGGCTCGCGATCGACATGATCTGCGGCCAGCGCTCCGGCTCGCGCACGACGCGCTGGATCACGGGCATGCCGCGAGAGCGAAGGTACTCCGACGCGGCGCTGTTGGCGGCGACCATGAGGTTCTCGATCAGCTCGCGCGCTGGATTCTCCTCGCGCACGACGAGGTCGACGATCTTCCCGTTGCGCGAGACCGGTCGCGCCTCGATGGTCTCGAGATCGAGCGCTCCGCTGGCCTCGCGATAGCGCTCGAGCCGCTCGGTCGCCTCGTACTGCAGCAGAACCTGCTCGGCGAGGCCGTCGACCTCCTCCACCGACGGCGGCGGGGTGCCGCCGCGCTCGAGCCACGCGCCGATCGTCTCGTAGACGAGCTTCGCATGGTTGCGCACGAGCGCGCGCGAGGCCTGGCAGTCGATGACGATCCCCTGGCGATCGAGCGTGAGGCTGATGACGACAGCGATGCGGTCGACGCCCGGCAGCAGCGAGGTCATCCCCTCGGAGAGCTCGTCGGGCAGCATCGGAAAGGTCCGCACGCCGGTGTACACCGACGTCGCGTTGTGCGCGGCGAGCCGGTCGGTCGCACTGCCGCGCGTCACCCATTCGTCGACGTCGGCGATGCCGACGAGCAGGCGGATCGCGTCGTCGTCGAGTCGCTCGGCGCACTGCACCTGATCGAGGTCGCGCGAATCGTCGTTGTCGATCGAGCACCACGGCAGCTTCCGCATGTCGATCACGTCGGCGCGCGGACCTCGATCGGCCGGCGCCTCCTGCCACGCCTCGATCTCGCGGCGCACCTCCTCGGGCTCACGCGTGATGAAGCCGGCCTCGCGAACGACGTCCGCGGCGATGTCGTAGAGATTGATCGGAACGCGATGTCGGGACATTGGATTGGGCTCGGGATTGATGAGCATCAAGGAACGAAAAGCGGGCCGCGTGCGCAACCGTCGATGTCGCACGCCGGCGCGTCGTAGATTTGCAGCGATCGCCTCGAACCCGCCTCGCATCGGCCGACCCGCCAACCCGCAGGTGTGCATGACCTACGACGAGATCATCTCCGCCGCCGCCGATCTCGACGACGACGAGCTGCGCCGCCTCGAGCACTGGATCCGCGCGCAGCTCGATCCTCCGATGAGCGGCCGCACGCCGATCGAGCATCCGGCGGGCGAGCACCTGAGCTATCGCCTGAAGTTCTTCCGCTGCGGAAACGCCGGATGCCGTTGTGCGCGCGGCCGGCTGCACGGCCCGTACCTCTTCGCCACTCGGCACACGCCCGAGGGCGGCCACCGCCAGTTCTACATCGGACGCGTTGCGATGGAACGACCCGACGACGAGCGGCAGCTCGAGCTGGACTTTCATTAGCGCGTGCGGACGACGCAGCGACGACGTCTCAAAGAAACGCCCCGACGGCAATGCCGTCGGGGCGTTTCGCGTCAGCGCTGGCTGCAGCGTTACTTCTGCAGCATCATCGTGTTCGTCTTGCTCCACATGCTCGAGTTGAGCCTGTAGTAGTACAGACCCGACGGCTGTGCCGAGGCATCCCACTGAACGCTGTAGCGACCCGGCTGCAGGAACGCGTCGACGAGGGTCGCGACGCGCCGTCCGCCGGCGTCGTAGATCGTCAGTGTCGTGCGCGCATCGAGTCCGACGGCGAACTCGATCGTCGTCGTCGGATTGAACGGGTTCGGCGCGTTCTGTCGCAGCGCGTACGTCGTCGCCGACGCATCGACGAGACGGAAGCTGAAGCCGCAGATCGAGTCGAGCGCCGCGGCTCCCGGCGTCGTGGTGAACACCACGCAGGGGCTCGACGCCGAGCTGATCGTGAACGGAATCGCCGTGCGCATCGTGTCGCCGATCAACGTGCGGAACGGAACCTTCAGAAGCGTTCCGGGTCCGGCCGCGAACGTGCCCGCCGGCGCCGTCGCCCTGAGCGTAAGCACCATCTCGCGGCTGTTCGTCGGGTCGACGGCGTGGCTGACGACCTGCGTCGACCAGCCGTTGAGCAGCGTGCCCGCGGTCAGTCGGGTCGGGTCCTCGACGCGCGCGAACATCATCTCCCGTTCGTAGCGCAGCGTGAACGTCAGGTCGGAGACCTTCGCCGGAGCCAGCGCGGTCGAGAGCGCGATCGGCGCCTCGAGCTCATCGCCGGCGACGGCGCGCAGATCGGTGGCGATCGTCGCACCGGCGGCCAGCGAGGCGCCACTGCCGGTCAGCGTCGAGACGCCGGTGATCGTTTCGGGCTTGCCCTGGAATCCGATGTCGAAGCGCACATGACCGGTGACCGGCGCCGGCGAGCTCGGCGTGAAGCGCACCGGGAAGCTGCTCGAGCCGTTCGGCGCAATCGTCACCGGCGAGCCCAGCGGCGTAATCGAGAACTGCGGAGCGCCGTCGACGAGCGTCATCGCGTTGATGATCACCGGGACCGAGCCCGTGTTGCGGATCACGATCGATCCGGTCGAGTCGTGGCATCCGATGATCGCGCCGAAGTCGATGTTCGAAACCGAGACGCCGAGCGTATCGGTGTTCGGGATCTCGCCGCGGGTGAAGCCGATGAGCGCTCCGCCCGGCTCGTCGCACGACGACTGGTCGCCGACGATCACCAGCTGCGCGGTGCGCAGGCCGGCCGACTGCGGACGGAACTCGAGCTGCACCTGTCCGACCTCGCCCGGCTGCCAGGTTCTCTGCAGCGACGCGAGGTTGGTCACGACGAACTCGCCGGTGTTCGGAACGAACCGTACGTCGGTGATCGTCGTCGGGCGCGAGGGCTTGATCTCGAAGCTCACCGAGCCCGGCACGACCGTCGTCCCGGCCGCGACGAACGCGACCGTGTCGAACGTGTGGTTGCCCAGCGTGATGTGCGACAGGACGCCCTTGCCGGTGATCGTGTTCTCGACGGTGTTCTGGATGCCGGAGACCGGATTGACCACGGTCATGCGGATCGTCGCCGTGTAGTCGTCACGCTCCTGCGTCGGCTTGAAGAGGATCTTCTGGAAGCGACGCATCGTGTCGGAGCCCTGGACCGCGCGCACGCGGTCGCCGGCCTTGATCGTCGCGCCGGGATCGGTGTTGTCGAGGGCGAAGAACCCGGCGGTGACGTCCGCGCCGACCAGGTCGAACGAGACGATGTCGAAGTCGCTCGAACCCGTGTTGAAGACCTCGATCGAATCCTCGTACGCCGTCAGCGTGTTCTGCGAGCACGGGCTGCTGACCAGCCAGCGCGAGCCGAACTCGACCGCGTCGACCTGCGGACCGGGGATGCGCACGATCGCGGTCCACAGCGAGGTGTCGCGATGAAGCCGCGTGTTGGCGATCACGCGTGCGGTCGTGCGGAAGACGCCGGTCTCGGTCGCGGTGAAGCGCACCATGATCGAGTCGCACTCGTTCGGTCCGAGCTGCATCCCGCGCAGCCGCGCCTTGTCGGCGTCGCTGACGATGAAGTGATTGTCCGCGAACGTGATCACGTCGCCGCCGAGAGAGTCGTGGAAGGTGATCGTGCCGCGCCCGACGTTGCAGAGAATGAGCGGGAGATCCTTCGTGCCGAAGAGCGTGACGTCGCGGAAGTTGACGTCGTTGATCTGCAGGAACGGCTGCACCGTCTCCATCCGCAGCGCGACCGTCGCGGTCGTGCACGCGGTCTCGACGACGAGCGAGTCGATGTACAGACGGCCCGGGCGCGTCGGCTTCGCTTCGATCGTCACGGTCATCGACGCTCCGCTGGCCAGCGTCTGCGCGCCGCCGGAGACGATCGTGAAGTCCTCGTTGCCCTTGAACATCCGCAGCGCGGTGACCTCGATCGTCTTGTCGACGGGGTTGGTCACGACGACGTCGCGGCGCGTCGCGATGCCGACGGTCTGCTCACCGAAGTCGAGCATGCCGGCCGGCGCGAACGTGAGTGCCTCGGCAACGTAGCGGTACGGAACGTTCGTCACCGCGCCGGTGCGGTCGATGAGCTCGAGCGATCCGGTCGCGTTCTGCGTCTTGTCGATCGGCTCGATCACGACGGTCACGTTCGGCGAGCCGGTATAGACCGCCGGACTGATCGACTTGATCTGGGCATTCGTCGCCGGCTCGAGCTTGATCGTGCGAATGCCGGCCGGAGCCGCGTTCTTCGCGATCGCGGTCACCGTCAGATCGGTGCAGCCCATCACGAGCTGCAGATCGAGCGTGTCGGGGACGCGAAGCACGTTGCGCCGCGGCGACAGCGGATAGCCGTAGGCGATCGCCATGTACTCGCGGTGCTCGAACTTGCCATCCTCCTTCGGCAGCGGTGGCGGCGCCGGGATGTAGATGTACTGCTCCTGTCCGCGCAGCAGTCCGTAGGAGAACGCGTAGAAGCGGCCGCCGTTGGTCGAGCGCAGGTAGTGCATGATGCTCGGTGTGACCGACATCGTTCCCCAGATCAGACCGGTGTTGCCGATCGGTCCGCGGTTGAAGACGAACGGACGTCCGTCCTCCATCAGGATCGTCGAGCCGTTCGCCGAGTCGGTGACCACGTTGATGTAGTGCTCCATCTCGGAGGTGATCACCGGCGCCCAGAAGGGAGCGAACGTCGTCCACTGCTCGCGCGGAACCATCTCGACCATGTACGGTCCCCATCCCTCGTAGTCGCGCGAGAGCGTCGCGGTCGTATCGGGCTCCTTCGGAGGATCGTCGGGATCGGGCACGTCGGGCGGACCCGGCTTGATCAGGCCGTTGAAGCGGACCACGGCGGCCGAGTTCATCATGGCCATCGCGGGCTTGTCGGTCTTGAAGTAGCGCGGCGGCACGGTGCCGAAGCGGTACTCGTTGAACGAGCTCTGATTGATGGGTTCGATGAAGATCTCGCCATCGGGGTCACCGGTGGTGTAGAAGCCTTCGGTCGTGCCCGGGCGCGTGCCGTAGAGGCGGACGAACTCCGCCTGGCGCTTGTACTCGAGGTACTCGCCGACGGGCCGTCGCTGATCCCACGTCGGCAGGAAGACGAACTCGGTGCCGTGCTGCTCGATCGGCGGCATCCACTCGATGAGCATGTTCCTCCAGGGATTCTGCGTCAGGCCCTCGCCCTCGGTCAGCACCTGGGAGCGCGTGTTTCCGGAGATGACCGCGATCGGCTTCGACGCGACGATGCGCGTGCCGGCGAAGTCAGGCTGCTGATCGCCGAAGGCGTCCGGCCGCAGGTCGACCCAGGTCTGGACGGTGTAGATCTGTCCGGCGTTGAGCGTGACCGAGCGCGGATAATCCTCGCGCATGCGGACGTTGGTGTTGAAGGTCACCTGCGTTCCGTCGTAGGCGGCGATCATCGCGATCTCGCCGGGGGCCATCTTGACGGCCTTCTCATAGCCGTCGGGGCCGGGCAGGACGTCGTAGACGACCTCGCCGTCGCGGGCGGCGGCGTAGTACTCGGTGCCCCACTTCTCGACCGGCAGCGGCGTCCATGCCTCGGCGCCGAACTCGGTGAGCATCATGCAGTAGACGACGACCGGCTCGGTGGTCTCGATGCGAAACGTCGTCGACGTGATCTTGCCGACTTCCCACGCGATCGGGTACGCCGATCGCCACTCCGGCTTCGTCAGGTCTACGATCGTGAACTCGTTGGCCCGCAGCGCGACGTCACGCTTGCTGTAGCCGGCGGGTCCGGTCATCGTCATCGTGTTGGCGACCGCCGAGTAAATGGCGATCACGACCTGGTTCTCCCAGGTGTGGGTCACGAAGTTGTGATCGTGCTCATTGATGACGGTGTCCGGAAACGCGACGATGAACGTCCGTCCGGCGATCGATTCCATCTCGGACGGGCTGGGGGGCTGCGCGTGCATCCGTCCGCTGGGGACGGCGAGGCAGAGAATGCCGAATGCCACGACGAGCCACGCCCGAAACGCTCCAGTGACGGAGTCAACAACGTTCATGGGGTGCGCCTCGAAATACGGTGTACTAATGAGGTACTGATGGAGAGGTCGGGATGCGAACTACCCGTGCGGATCGCAGGGTGATCGCACGAGTGCAGGGCGGCGTGTAGCCTGGACGCCGAACTGTCAATATACCTCCGGTCGCAATCCGCAACAACGCCGCCGAAGCGTCATGGACCGGGCGAGGACTCTGGCGCAATGCCTGGCGCAACGCCTTGAGTAACGCCGAAGCGCAACGTCCCGACGTCGCGCCGGGAAACGACGATCCCGGCCAGGAAGGGGTGAGCCCTGGCCGGGATCGCACTGCGGGGTGATCGATGCTCAGACGGTCTCTTCGTCGAGAGTCACCTTCTCGACGACGACGGTCAGGGTCTCTTCGAGCGCAGCGAGAGCGCCGACTGCGGCGAGCACCGGATTGAGCGCCTTTCCCTCGAGGCCGAGCGTCGACGGGATCTCGATGAGGGAACGTCCCTCGTCGTCTCTGAAGATGATGCGTCGAACGGATTCGTCGCGGATCAGTTCCTTCAGGGTATGAATGAGATCGTCGCCGGTGACGCTGAGCTCGTGGTCTTCGACAAACTGCCGTTGCATGGCTTTCTCGTGAAGTGTCGCTGCCGTCCGGCATTCGTCGCGGATCGGCGCTCCAGCTTTGCTCTGATCAAACATAGCGGAGGCGGAGAGGGGGGATCATGACGGGGATCAGGTTTTTGTTAGATGTTAGAGGTCAGATGTTAGATGTCAGATGTTTGAGGTCAGATGTTAGAGGTCAGATGTTAGATGTCACATGCGAAAGGCGTTGTCATGCGATCTTGTCGCACTTGTCGCACTTGGCGCCTGGCCCGGGAGTGCCGACCGAGGTAAAAACTGCGCCTCCCGCCTTGTGACATCTAACATCTGACATCTGACATTTGACATCTGACATGCCCGCTCTCGCGAACGATACGATCACTACCGAAACGCAAATCGCCTTCGCCCTCAAACTCGCCCGCATGCTGCATCGGTACGGGACGCCGACGCATCGGCTCGAGGATGCGATGGCGCAGGTGCTTGGGCGGCTTGGGATCGAGGGGATCGTGTTTTCGATCCCGACCGGCATCTTCGCGGGGTTCGGTCCGGCCGAGGCGCAGCGCACTGCGGTGATCCGCGCGGATCTCGGCCAGATCCATCTCGAGAAGCTCGCGATGCTCGAGGCCCTCGTGCGACACGTCACCAGCGGCGAGATCGATGTCGAGGAAGCCGATCGCCAGCTCGACGCCATCGCTGCCAGACCCGCACGCTACGGCGCGCCGCTGCGCTTCGTCTGCTTCGCCGTCGCCTCGGCCACCGCGGCGCGGTCGTTCGGAGGAGGCTGGCGTGAAGTGCTCGTCGCGGCGGTGATCGGCGTGATCACGGGAGGATTGATGGCGCTGGCCGGGCGCGCGGAGAATGCGCGGAGGATCTCCGAGACGCTCGCGGCGATCATTGCCGGAGCGCTCGTCGTGACGGTGTCGCGCGTGGTCTTTCCGGCGTCGACCTACATCCCCATGATCGCGGGACTGATCGTGCTCGTGCCGGGACTGATGCTGACGACGGCGGTGACCGAGCTCGCCACGCGCAACCTGGTCTCAGGAACGGCGCGGCTGACGGGCGCGGTGATGGTCTTTCTCGAGCTCGGCATCGGCGCGGCACTCGGTGGGCAGATCGGCCGGCTGCTGCCGGATGCTCCGCACGTGCAGCGCACCGCATCGCTGCTGCCGGAGTGGACGCTGTACCCCGCGCTGCTGCTGGCTCCGGCGGCCTTTGCCGTGCTCTTCCGGACCGCGCCGCGCGACATCGTCTGGGTGATGGTGACCGGCATCGCCGGCTTCGCCGGCGCGCGACTCGGCTCGCTGCTGCTGGGTCCGGCGCTCGGCACGTTCGTCGGGGCCGTGCTGATCGGACTGCTCGGCAACTTCCTCGCACGCGCGCTCAAGCGGCCGTCGACGCTGCTGCTCGTGCCCGGCATCGTGTTCCTGTTCCCCGGCTCGTTCGGCTTCGGCAGCTTCTCGAAGTTCATCGAGAACGACATCCTCTCCGGCATCACGATCGCCTTCGAGCTCGTCCTCGCAACCGTCGCCCTGGTCACCGGTCTGCTGCTCGCCAATGCGATCCTGCCGCCGCGAAGGGCACTCTAGCTGGTGCCCCGATCATCCATCGGTGTCGAGCCCGTCGGCCAGCTCGTCCTCGAGCGTGCGGGGCGGATCCTCGCCGCGGCAGAGCGCGCGCTCGAGC
Source organism: Kapaibacterium sp. (SeqCode) (assembly GCA_035539855.1). GTDB lineage: Bacteria > Bacteroidota > Ignavibacteria > OLB7 > OLB7 > DATLHO01. The sequence goes on from DATLHO010000182.1 coordinate 21,144, forward strand.
GCCGCTTCGAAGGCCGCCTCGTCGGGCCGGCCGCCGTTGGCGATGATCAACTCCATCTCCTCGTCGAAGGTCGTCTCCCCGCGCGCGATACGCTCCTCGAGCGCGCGCAGCTCGGCGATCGAAAGTGACTCGAGTTCCTTGTGTGTATGCATGGCCTGTTGTGCTCGTCCGTGGTCCGCAAGGTAGACGATGTTTCGCGAATCATCGTGCCGCTGAATCGACACGGATGAGAACGCGATCCCCCGACTCGCATGAGTGTCGATCATGCGAGCGTCGAATGTGAATCTCTCGTTGCGAATTGCGGCGGCTCGTCGTACCATTGCCGACCCGCACGACGACACATGCTGTCGGCATGATCGCCACCCCCATGCCGGTGTCCTGTCCGTTGCGGAGCGTCCGCGAGCCTCCTCGCGGCATCCTTCCTCTCAAGCACATTCCCATGAATGACTCGCTTCTGCTGAATGCAGCGGAAGTCCGTGCGCGTCACGTCCTCGCCTACGTGTTCCGCTACGGCGCCGATTTCCCTCTGCACATCACCCGTCTCATCCGGGAGCTCGGCACCGCGCTGGATCTCTCCGACGCACGGCTCGACCGCAGCCTCGACAGCCTCGTTCTGCTCGAGCGCGCGATCGAGAACAACGGCGGCGGACGCACGATCCTCGACATCCTTTTCCCGCACCTCGTCGCCTACATGGGCGAGGTTCTCATCGATCGCAACGGCGGAAGCTGGTACATGCTGTGGCGGCCGGACTACGCGGTGTGGGAGCCCTACGTCGTGACCGACGCCGGAGAATTCTGCGATCCGTTCACGCACCTGTACGACCAGCTCTTCGAGCAGGATCGAAGCTGCTCGCTGCTGGTCGCGATCAGTCGGATGACCGCCGACGCGGGCCTCTGACAGCACCGGGCGTCTCGTACGCGATCACGGCTCACCCACGAAACACTCGTCGTTCTCACTGCCATGAGCAACTCCGCTCCCGCACCCGAAACACACGCCGAGGACCTGCGCCGCTCCCTTCAGGATGGTGGCGCCCAGGCCGTCGTCGCACACATCCAGACGCTTCCCGAGGGGGAGAGGCTCGGCGTCTTCTCCTACGCGCAGCAGATGTTCTCGCATCGCGGCGATGCCCCGATTCCGCTCGACGACTACATCGTGATCGCCCGCGCCGGCATCGGCGAGGCCCTGCGGCGCTCGGCCGCCGCCGACGACGCAGAGCAGTCGGCGCGTCTGAAGGATACCGCCAACATCTTCTCCTTCAATCTCCTGGCCGATCTCGCCGAATGCTGGCCCGACGATACCGTCCCGCGCGAGCGCCGGCACTTCGAGGAGGGCCTGCGCGCGGCCGACGACTGCATCCGCTGGCGCGACGAGCTCGGCAAGCCCAACGATCGCAAGTCGATGGCATGGTGGGGCAGGGGAATGCACCTGCTGAGCCTCGAGCGACATCGTGACGCGCTCGACGCGTTCGACAGGACGTGCGAGCTCACCTACGAAGGCGCCGAGTTCGTCCCGACGCCGGCGGGCTCGTTCGGTCAGATCCTCAACGTCGGCTATCGCGCGATCGCACGGATCGCCCTCGGTGACGACGGCGGCGAGGAGGAGCTTGCCCGCGCTCGACGTGCCTTCGAAGCCCAGCTCTCCGACGAGGCCCGGCGCGAGGACGCGCAGTTCGGACTCGATCAGCTCGGCGTCGTCGAAGGAAAGATCCGCGCACGTGCCGGGGCCTGAGCTCCCCCGCGAGACGACGCAACGACACGAGGGCCCCGGAGCATTCTGCAGCTCCGGGGCCCTCGCGCGTTTGTCTGTCGCCAGGCGATCATCACCGGTGCATCGCCAGTCCTCTCCTGTAGGTCTCGAGCGCCCGCGCACGCGCCTCGGCGTGATCGACGATCGGCTCGGGATACGTGCGGCCAAGGTCGATGCCCGCCGCGGCGAGCTCGAGCGGCGATGCCGTCCATGGCCGGTGGATGAGGCGGTCGGAGAGTCCCTCCACCTCAGGGACCCAGCGGCGCACGTACGCGCCGTCGGGGTCGAAGCGCTCGGCCTGCGCGACGGGATTGAAGATCCTGAAGTAGGGCGCCGCATCGGCTCCGCATCCAGCGACCCATTGCCAGTTCATCGCGTTGCTCGCCGCGTCGGCGTCGACGAGCGTCTCCCAGAACCATTCGGCGCCGCTCTGCCACGGCGCCAGCAGGTCCTTGACGAGGAACGAGCCGACGAGCATGCGCACGCGGTTGTGCATCCATCCGGTCTCGCGCAGCTCGCGCATGCCGGCGTCGATGATGGGGTAGCCGGTTCGGCCCATACGCCACGCATCGAGCTGCTCGTCGCTCGCGCGCCATTCGATGGAGGCGAAGCGTTCATCGAGCGGCGTGTCGATCATGGAGGGATGATGCGCGAGCAGATGGTGCGCGAACTCGCGCCAGGCGATCTCGCGCAGGAACGCAGACGAATCCGGATGCGGTTCGAGTCGCGCGACGACCTGGCGCGGGGACAGCTCGCCGGTGCGCAGGTGCGGCGACAACGCCGACGTCGAGTTGCGTCCCGGATGATCGCGCTCCGCGGCGTAGCGGCCGATGCCGCGCGCGGCGAACGCCTCGAGAGCGCGCAGCGCGCCGGCCTCGCCGGGATTCCATCGCGCGCCGAGCGTGGCCGAACGGGCGGCGTCGGGTTGAAGTCCGAGCTCGTCGAGCGCGATCGATCGCGGCCAGCGCGAGGGCGAGGAGATCGCGTTGGGCGCAGGAAGCGAAACCATCGCGGATGCGTCCTGCACGAGCGTGGTCAATGCGCGATGAAACGGCGTGAAGACGCGAAACGGCGTGCCGCCGCGTGTCGTGATCGCGTCGGGCTCGACGAGGAGCGACGAAGCGTGCTCGATCGACTCGATGCCGAGCTCGCGCAGCGCGTTGTGAACGCGCGCCGCCGCCGCGACGTCACCGGCTCCGTACTGGCGATGGTGATGCAACGCCGTCGCGCCGGATTCGCGGGCGATCCCGGCGATGGCGTGCTCCGGGCTGCCGCGTGCGACGACGAGTCGCGAACCGAGCGCGCGGAGCGAGTCGTCGAGGGCGGCGAGCGAGCCGTTGAGCCACCAGCGAGAAGCGCTGCCGGGTGCGAGGCCGTCGCGCGGCTCATCGTCGTGCACGTACAGCGGAATCA
>DATLHO010000183.1:0-9641 GCA_035539855.1 Kapaibacterium sp. (SeqCode)
GACGAGCTCCGCCCAGCCGCCGGCGAAGCGCGTGACCTCGAGATCGAGCACCGTACGATCGGTGGTGCCGAGGAGGATCTCCGCCTCCAGCGTGCCGATGATCGTGCCGGGCGCGAGCGCTCCGCCGCCGTCGGGCGCGTCGAGCCGCACCGCCGCGGATGCCGTCGTCACCGCGACGCCGGACATGCCCGCGAGCATCCCGTCGACCGGAGCGATCGGCTCGAAGCGTGCGACGGTCGCGTCGTGGCGCATCGTGAGGCTCATGCCGGTCACGCCGGAGTCGTTGATGAGCCGTGCTACGTCCGCGCCGGAGAGTCCCTTCGCCGAGATGCGCACCGGCACCTTCACCGTCTCGCCGACGCGCCCACGAACGGTGTCGGCTGAGATCGTCGCGCAGAGGACGCCAGTGCCCACGATCTGCACGAGCGTATCGGGCTCGGTGAACCATCGTCCGTCGCTCTGCACGCGCAGCGCGAGCTCGAGCTCGCCGAGGCGATCGGGCGCGATCGTCAGGCGCAGCGAGCGCGTCGAGTCCGGAGCGATCTCCAGCGGCAGGCCGTCGGCCGCGACGACCGCGCCGTCGCCTCCATCCATTGCCGCGATGCCCGTCACCGTCAGCGGTGCGTTGCCCAGGTTGCGCAGCTCGATCGTCGTGTCGATCGTCACGCCGGCGCAGCGACGGCCGAGCGCCAGGCGGCGCTTCGGAACGTCGAGCAGCGGCATGACGCCGCGTCCCTCGAGCTCGATCGGACCGTCGGGCGCGCAGACGCCGCGCGATCCGGTCTCGATGACCAGGCGCGCGCGACGTGACTCCAGGTCGGCTGGCGCGAACGTCACGTCGACCGCCAGCGTCGCACTCGGCGCAAGCTCCATCGGGAGCGACTCGCCGTTGGGAAGCGCGATCGAATACTCGGACGTGTTCGCTCCGGTCAGACGCAGCGCACCGATCGTCGCCGGCGCCGTTCCGGTGCTGGTGATCGGGACGCGCCGGGTGAGGGGCGCGGAGCCGAGCCGAACATCGCCGAACGCGATCGCGGCGTCGTGCGCGAGCGCTCGCTCGGCGACGACATACGCGACGTCCACGGCGTGCACCGATCCGTCGCCGCCGGTGATCGTTACGCGCGTCGCGTAGCGGCCGGGCGTCGTGTTGGCGGCGCTCACGCGCACCTGCCGGCGCGAGCGCGCCGCGAGCGTGATCTCCCGCGTGAAGTCGACGGTGAACCCGGCCGCGTCCGTCGTCACCGACGTCACGGTCACGTCGCACGCCGTCGGATTGACGACGTCGATCGGGAACGAGAACCGCTCGCCCGGACACAGCGTGTCGTCGGGGATCGCGGTCGCCTCGACCTCCAGGCGCGGCACGTCGCCGCGGCCGCGCATGATGAGCGTGTCGACGAAGGGCGCCGCCGTTCCCCGAATGATGAATCGCGCGATCGCCACTCCCTCCGCCCGCGGCGTGAAGCGTACCGTCACGATCGAGTCGCGGTCGCGGCCGATCGTCATCGGCAGCTCGGCGTCGTTGAAGACAGAGAACTGTCCGAGCGGATCGTTCTCGAAGCTGTACGCGCGGTCGATCGTCAGCTCGCAGCCGCCGACGTTCGAGATCGTCCAGTCGCCGAGCGTCGTATCCCCCACGCAGATCGCGCCGAGGTCGAGCGTGTCGGTCACGTCGGCAAAGCGGAACTCCGCCTCCATCGACTCACCCGTGATCTCGGCCGTGTCGGCGATGATCACGGTCGTCTCGCGATCGAGATCGTCGAGTCCGTTGTCGCTCGCGCGGACGACGAGTCCGACACGTGGACGCGTGCCGACCGGACCCGCGGTGTATCGTACACGGTAGGTGACGACGCCGTCGGCGGGAATCACCGCCGGCTTCGGAGCGACGATCTCGAACTGCGCCACTTCTGCGGGCGAGCCGATGAGCTCCGCGTCGGGCACGAGCGGCAGGCAGCGCGGACCGTCGAGCCGCACGCGCACATCGATCGTATCGGAGAGTCCGGGGCACAGCGGGGCGATCGCTGCCGGCTCGGCCTCGATCTCGCCGAGCAATCCCGGCACGACCACGCAGATCGTATCGCGACGCAGCGTGTCGGCGACGCCACCGACGACCGCGAGCGGAACGGCGAAGGTCTTCGTGGTCAACCGTGGCAGCGGCCGGATCGCCAGCGTTGCGACGCCCGTCGTGCCCGCGCCGAGCGTCGTCGGGATCACGGGGTTCGATCGCACGTCGATCGCCAGTCCCGCCGGAACCGACGGCACGACGAGGCGCACGTTGTCGGCGTCCACCAGCCCGCTGTTGGTCACGATGTAGAGCGCCTGCAGCGAGTCGGGCGCGTATGGGAAGTACCCCGGCGCGCCGCAGGGGTTCTCGCGCACGACGTCGAAGCCGAGACACGAGTTCGCGAGACCGGAGCCGACGAGCCAGAGATCCGCCTCGCCGATGACCGGGCGCGACACGTCGAGCGAGTCGACGATGCCGATCTCGGTCGACGCGCGCAGGCGTCGCTCGCCGGGCGCCATCGTCTGCTCCTCCCAGCGCAGCAGTACCGCGCTGTCGGTGTAGTCGACGTCGAACGCGCGGCGCTCGTCCCATATCACCGACGCCATACCGATCGCGCCCGGCACCGACGTGTTGTCCTTCCAGTTGCCCATCAACACGTAGTCGGGCTCGATCAGGCCGGAGGCGCGAACGTTGCCCCGCGCGGTCAGCCGCGGGTCGGTCGGTGTTCCCTCGAGCGCGAGCCAGTACTCGGGCATCCCAGGCGCCACCGCGCGCTCGTACTCGGTCTCCTTCGAACGATACCCGAAGGCGGTGATGATCGGCGCGCGGTCGTTGTCGCCGATCTTGGTGTCGACGAGCATGAGCACGCCGACCGAGCGCGGACGCGATGTCGTGTTCGTCACTTCCGCGAGCATCCTGATGAAGCCGCCGCTCGGACGCTTCACCGGGTGCATCGTGAAGAGGAATCGGATCGTGTCGCCGTCGGGCATCACGCCGAACATCCGCGCGTTGACCCGCGCCGTGCCCGAGACCGTGTCGCGGAACAATGCCGTGATCGTCAGGGGATGCTCCGGCGGCGCCTCGCGCGTCGCAGGGTTGAGCTCGAACGGGAGCTGGAAGATCACGTCGTCGACCTTGAAGTGCACGTGCGACGTGTAGTTGATCGGTCCGCCGGAGCCATCCTCCTGGTAGATCAGGGTCTTCGGCTCGCCGGTGTACTTCGTCGTGATCGAGAAGTGCCCGTTGTCGAGCAGCCGTGCCGAGAGCAGGTACGGCGGCAGCGCGTCGACGATCGACAGGCGCGTCTGGGCCGCAAGCGGCGCCGCAACGACCAGCGCCGTCGCGACGAGTGTGAGGAGCGCGAGGGTTCGCTTCATCGGATCACTCCCCCACCGTGACGTCGCTGGCAGCGACATCACGATCGAGCGGCGTCGCGATCTCCACGACGACGGTCCTGTTGTACATGCGTCCCTCGGGCAGATCGTTGTCGTAGATCAGGTGCTCGCCCGCGCCGGTCGCGCTCATGCGCTCCGGCACGATGCGCTCGCGGATCTGCGCGGCCGTCGCGGTCGCGCGACGCTCGGAGAGTCCCTGGTTGTAGGACTCCTCGCCGATGCGATCGGTCTGGCCGGTGACCGTGACCGACGAGCCCAACGCGATCGCCCGCTGGATCAGGCCGACGACCTGCCGGTTGAAGTCGCTGATGCGCGGCGTGTCGAAGTCGAAGAAGATCAGGTTGAAGCGCTCGACGAGCGAGTCGCTGACGATCTCGCCGCCGAGCCGGCGCGAGCGCGTGATCGTGCGCACCGGCACCGGACGCTCGCCGACGAGCGTGCGACCGTCGGTCGTCGTCGCCTCCAGTCGCGCGGTCAGGCTCCCGCTGCGCACGGTCCCGGATGCATTCTCCAGGCGGCTCTCGACGACGCTCCAGCGCGACTCCTGCGGCGCGCCGACGCCATCGGTCGACCAGACCTGGCCGAGGGATTCCGATGCGAGCGACGCGCGCCAGCCGGTGATCGCCTCGCCGAACTGCACGCTCGGCACGAGGGCGATCGCTGCGGGCTCGATCGTGCGCGTGACGATGCGGCGCGTGATCGGCGCGACGATGCGGGGATCGCTCGAGGCGATCTCGGCGCGGCGGTTCTCCTCGCGACCGTCCGTCTCGTCGCGGTTCGAGATCTGCTCCGGAAGCACGCGCGTCGCGGTGCGGATTCGCTCCGGCGCGATCGCCCAGTTCCTCTCGAGGTACTCTCGCACGGTGGCGGCACGCTCCTTCGAGAGAGCGTCGCCGGAGCCGGCGTCGTCGAGCGGCTCGCGGCAGCCCGTGATCGTGATCGTCGCCTCGGGATAGCGACGCATGCGGCTGCCGATGATGTTCAGCACGTGATGGTACAGCGGCAGCGTCTCGTCGTCGAGCGCGTCTTCCGAGAAGCCCGCGGTCTCGCTCGATGCGAGCGTCCGGTAGCGATCGGGCAGCGTGCTGCTGTTCGGCGCGAAGAAGACGTACGGCAGCAGCGGCAGGTGCTCGATGCCGCGCTCTTCGACCAGCGTGATCTCGGCGTACGGCAGGACCGTGCCGTCGGCGAGAACGCCACGAGCGTCGAGCGCGAGCACCGGCTCGGGCGCGACGCCGGCAATGATCGTATCGCGCCGTGGCTCGCCGAAGGCGTACGTCAGCGCTGCTCCGGCGCGCACGGCGTGGACCTTCCACGGAAACGACGAAAGCACGTTCGTCGCGCCGTACGAGAACGCGACCTCCGGCGAGACGACGAAGCGATCGCCGAGCGCGATGTCCGCGCCGAGCACGGCGGTGCCGGCGACGCGCAGCTCACGCGTCGTGTTTGCCGTCCCCTGCTCGTCGAAGTTGCCGGCGATGATATCGCGCGACGACTGTCCGTTCGAGAACGTGATGCCCTGGGGCGCGAGGATCGTCTCCTCCTGCTCGTACGCCGCGCGCGTCGCCAGTCCGACGGTCGGACCGACGCCGAGGTAGAACGGTCCGGCGAACGACCACCGCCCGATGATCTCGAGCGACGCGTAGTCGAGCGCGACGTCGAGACGCTGCTCGGTCTCCAGCGGCACGACCGTGTTCTCGTCGACGCGCACGCGCGCCGGGTAGGGATTCGGCGCCTCGAACGTGCCGTCGGCCTTCCAGTAGTGCAGTCGCGGCGAGAGCGCGAAGCGCGCGCTCAGCGGCACGTGCACGAGGTAGCCGGCGAGCCAGCCGAGCGACTCCGCGTTCTCGAACGTGGCGCATTCGAGCACGCCATCGTACGTCGTGAAGTCGCCGCGGTGGATGTTGTAGCTGCCCGCGGCCATCGGGCCCATGCGGAAGCGCTCGACCGGCGACGGAGCTGCCGGCGTCGTGAGCGACGACGGCGGCGTCGGAGGAGTCGGCGTCGCCGGCACCTGCGCGGCGACCGGCGACGCCAGCGGCGCGAGGATCGCCGCGGCGAGAGTGAGCGCGACCTGGAATGCGTAGCGTTTCATCATCGTGCGTGTGATTGCGGATATCGTGTTCGTGTTCATCATCATCGTTCGTGCGGTCTATCGGGTCACGACGATCTGCACCGCGCCGACGACGCCGTGCTCGCCGATCGCGCGGAGTAGATACGCTCCGGCCGGCAGGCTCGAGACGTCGAGGCGGCTCGCCGCGCTGCGTCCTTCGGTAATCTCGACGCTCGTCGCTCGTGCCGTGCGACCGAGCGCGTCGGCGAGCTCGAGGCGAACGGTCTCGCCGGATTCGGCTATGACGGTCACTGCGATGCTCTCGGCCGCGGGCACGGGGCTCGCCGTGACGAACCGGGCCTTGGCGGTTCGAATGCCGCCGACGTCCTCTGCGCAGCGGCCGCGCACGTCGACGCGCGTCTCGATCGCCCGCGCGCAATAGCCGTCGCGCGGCTCCGCGCCAAGAACCAGCTCCGTCGAATCGACATCGCCGCGAAGCACCTCGACGACGAGGCCGAAGGCGGGGCCGTCGGAGGCGAGTCCTCCGCCGGTGAACGCGATGTCGAGCGCGGCGCGCCCGTTGCCGAGCATCCGCACGCGCGAGGCGCCCTCGTCGATGCCCGGGCCGCCGGCGATTGCGATGACGCGAAGCGGCAACACGGAGCCCGCCTCGAACTCGAGCGTCATGCGTGCGGTCGACATCGGGCTGGTTGCGTCGATCCCCTCGGCGTCGACGGCGATCATCGTCGTCGCGCCGATCGTGAGGGCCGATGCGCGGGCACGGAAGCCGCTCGTTCGCAGCACCCGTCCGCTCACCGGAATGACGACGTCACCGCGATCGCTCACGATCGTCAACGTGCCGGCGATCGGGCCCGGGACGCCGGCGCGATGGCCAATCAGGAGCGTCACGTACTCGCGGGGTCCGAGCGTGCGAGGCGCGAAGCCTCCTACCGTGACGCCATCCGCGCCGGCGAGCGACATCGATCGGAGTTCCACGCGATCGAAGCCGCTCGGGTTCTCGAGCGTCACGAGCACGCTCGTCGAGTCACCGGAGCAGAGATCGCCGAAGTCGATCGCGGGCTGCGAGACCGAGAGGAACCGCGCGCGGGCGACGAAGCAGAGGCTCGCGGCCATCGCGGTGTCGCCGTCGTTGGCGAACGTGAGCGTCGCGACCTCACGCGACTCACGCTGCGGCGCGAAGATCACGTCGACGGTCGCCGTCTCGCGGCGCGCCAGCATCATCGGGAAGCGTCCGGGATCGGCGAGACGAAACAGTCCGGGCGCGCTCGCGACGATGACGGGCGCCTGGATCGTGATCGCGGTGTCTCCGCGGTTCTCGAGGCGGATCGTGCCGCTCGACTCGGCGCCGGGCGCATACTTCATCGTGTCGCACTCGACGACGAGCGCGGTCGCAACACCGTAGCGCCGCGCGCCGATGCCGAGCACCTGCACGCCGAAGCGACGCGATGCGATGTGGATCGAGGCGTCCGCCGAGACGGCTCCCTGCACGGCCGGCGCGAACTCGACGCAGACCTCGAGCGAGTCGCCGGGTGCGATCCGCGCGCGACCGAGCGGCGAGATCAGGCGAAAGGCTCCGGCCGGCTCGACGAGAATCGAATCGACCGTTGCCGTGTCGGCGCCGTCGTTGCGCAACACACGAAGGCACGCGACGCGACGGGTGCCGACGAGCTGCGAGCCGAAGTCGAGCGGAGAGTTGATGACGGCGAGCTCGGAGGCGACGGCACGTCCACTCAGAACAACGGTGTCGGTCAGCGGCCCGACATCGAAGAGAAGCCGCCCGCTGCGCTCTCCCGCCGCCGACGGCTGGAAGTACACGCGCACGCCGCGTCGCTCCCCCGGCGAGAGCACGAAGTCGGTCGTGTCTCCGCGCACGAGGAACTCGGCGCTGCCGTCGATCCTGATGCCGCGCACGCGCACGGGCAGGAGCCACGTGTTCTCGATGACGACGCTCTGGCTGTCGCTGCGCCGGCCGATCTCCTCGAGTCCGAAGTCGACATCGTTGGCGCGCAGCGGCTGGTAGATCTCGGTGCCGTTCATCCCGGCTCCGTCGCCCGCACTGCCGCCGAGAACGATCGGAAGGTTCGCGCCGGTGATCGCGAGGCGTCGCTCGGAGCCCGCGTCGTTGAGGGCCGCGAACGTCGTCCACGCGCCGTTCGGCGCCGCGGAGCCAGGAAGCTCGAAGAGCTCCGTCGACGCGATCGCGCCCGCGACGCCGCGTCCGGCACCGACGAGATAGGCGAGCGCCGTGTCGACGGGACCGGCGACGAGCGAGACGTCGAAGCGCGCGCGGGCTTCGCTCATGCGCGGTGCGGCGCGCCATCCCCTCTTGACGTCGTACCACTCGGTCGTGGCGAGCGGAGCACCACTCAGATCGAATCCGCCGAACGCCCGGGCGATTCCCTGCGGATCGCCGACACCCGCAGCGGCGCTTCGATAGACCACCGGCGGATTCGCAATCGGATCCCACGCGGTGCCCGCGAGGATCTGCGTCGTGAACGTCGTCGCGCCCGCGCCGGCGACGAGCACCTTCGTCGAGCGATCCTCGGCGCGGAACCGCGCCGTGACATGCTCCGCGCGCGCCTCGGTCATCGCGCCGATCGAGCTCACCGTAAGCGCCTCGACGTCGATGCGATCGGTGGCATCCGACAGTGCGCCGGAGCGGAGCGCACCGGAGGCGAGTCGCCCGCCGCTGACGATGATTCCCCCCGCACCGTTGACGGTCGCGCGCAGGTCGCCGCGCCCGACGCCGAGCGAGCCGATCGGGCGCCAGCGCCAGTTGTCGGCGGCGGCATCGTACTCGAGCACCTCGACCGACGACTCGGCGCGATACGAGCCGGCGGTGCCCGCATATCCGCCGATGGCGAACACGCGCGGACCCGACGAGGTCTCGACCGCGACGAGCGCGTGATGCGCGCGCGCCGAGTTGAGCTGATTGAGCGTGGGAGTGAATCGTCCGGTGAGGGCGGAGTAGACGAGCGACGTGCGCGTGGCGGAGCCGGCGGCGTCGAGTCCACCGGTGACGACGACGTCGCCGTTCGGCAGCAGCGCGACCGCGTGCCCCGTGAGCGGGAGCGGCAGGGGTGTGTGCCGCCTCCACTCGGGAACGGTCGTCTGCGCGTGTGAGGCGGTCGTCGCGATGGCGAGAAAGCACAGCGCCAGCGTGGCCGCGATGTGCCGGTAGCAACGGGTCATGATTCGGGGTCGCATCGTGTTCGTGTCGCGGCCACCAGCGGCGCGCGATCATTCGGATTCATCGGAGCGGGCTGCCCCCGAGCGCTCGGTGAGCGTCGCGGAGGCGATCATCATCATCTATGCATGGGAAGCGCGGGAGCACCGGAGCTCGTCCGGGTTCGCCGGGAACGCGCGGGCATGGCCGAGGTTGCGTCGGCGGGCGGGTGGGTTTTGTTGCGGAGTGTGTGGGCGGCGGCGGCGGCGGTTCAGTGCACGAACTCGTCGATCGGTCGCCAGACGATCTTCGGAACGCTGTCGGCGATCAGCCTCCAATCGGCATCCGAAATGCCCGCGGCCGTCACGCTGGCGTCGGCTGACGAACCACGTGGTAAAGGCACACCCATGACTGCGCCAGGTTGGCCGGGACTCGAGTAGAATTGCGTCAGCACTTCACGAAGGCTCGGCCTCTCGGACCAGAGGCACTCAGTAGGCCGACCATTCCTCTCGGCAATGCGCCAGTTGCCATTTCCGGATCGAGTCAATCTCAATACTGACCAGGTGGGCATCTGCGACTTCCACTCCGGCCCGAATGGAATTCTAAACTCGGTCCACACCACCGCATCGTCGATCACGGCTCCACTACTGAATCGAATCCGGTACCACGAAAGACACCCGGTTCGAACGACGGCATCATCAGGTATGCCCTTCGAGGCGTCCGCGATTTCCGTGGTTCGATAGCGAATCTCCGTGTGGGCAGCCTTGACCACGGAATCGCGGTTCCACTCCTCTGTACCGCCCTCAACGGAGCAGCCGCAGACGAGGATCATCGTGGACGCGCATGCCAGAAGCGCAGGGGTCGAGTGCATGCCGCGAACATAGCAATTCGAGCCTGCTTCGCTGGGAGCCTGCTATGAGGGGCGCAGTGCTCTCGGGGTTGTCGAGGCGACGAAGCGCGCAACGCGCGCTGCGTTGCCTCGACCCAACACGACCCGCGACTGTC
>DATLHO010000184.1:0-1633 GCA_035539855.1 Kapaibacterium sp. (SeqCode)
GGGACAGCTTCGCAGGGGACAGCTTCGCAGGGAACAGCTTTGCAGGGGTCGGTCCCTTTGGGCGCTGGGGATGAGGGGCTTCGGGAGAACATCCTGTAATTGCACACCCCCCACCCCTTGCTTACCTTTGCCCGTTTCCCATGCTGCCGACGGTGGCTCGATGGTCGAATCCTGGCCAGAATCCCGTTGACGCCCTCCAGACGAGACGTAGATCAGCACAGTCACATAGAAATCACAGCACGGTTGCATTCATGAACGAAGGCAAGATTGTCCAGATTATCGGGCCGGTCGTCGACGTCGAGTTTCCCGGCGGCAAGCTCCCGGACATCCTGAACGCGCTGCGCATTACGCGGCCCAACGGCGATACGCTCGTCGTCGAGGTGCAGCAGCATCTCGGTGAGGACCGCGTCCGCACGATCGCGATGGACTCGACCGACGGTCTGGCCCGCGGCACCGCGGTGCTCGATACGGGCGGTCCGATCACGATCCCGGTCGGCGCCGGCGCGCTCGGCCGCCTGATCAACGTCATCGGCGATCCGATCGACAACAAGGGACCGATTCCCGCGAGCGCTCACTTCTCGATCCATCGTCCTTCTCCCTCGTTCGAGTCGCTGACGACGAACAAGGAGATGCTCGAGACGGGCATCAAGGTTATCGACCTGCTGGAGCCCTACACGAAGGGTGGCAAGACCGGACTGTTCGGCGGCGCGGGCGTCGGCAAGACCGTCGTCATCCTCGAGCTCATCAACAACATCGCGAAGCACCACGGCGGCTACTCGGTCTTCGGCGGCGTCGGCGAGCGCACGCGCGAGGGCAAGGATCTCTACATCGAGATGGGCGAGGCGAAGCTCGCCGACGGCTCGACCGTGCTCGACAAGGCCGTGCTCGTCTTCGGACAGATGAACGAGCCGCCGGGCGCCCGCGCCCGCGTCGCGCTCACGGCGCTGACGCACGCGGAGTTCTTCCGCGATGAGGAAGGCCGCGACGTGCTGCTCTTCATCGACAACATCTTCCGCTTCACCCAGGCGGGCTCCGAGGTGTCGGCACTTCTGGGCCGCATGCCGTCAGCCGTCGGATACCAGCCGACGCTCTCGACCGAGATGGGTCTGCTGCAGGAGCGAATCGCCTCGACGACGAAGGGCTCGATCACGTCGGTGCAGGCCGTGTACGTGCCGGCCGACGACCTGACCGATCCGGCGCCGGCGAACACCTTCGCGCACCTCGACGCGACGACGGTGCTCTCGCGCCAGATCTCAGAGCTCGGCCTCTACCCGGCGGTCGATCCGCTGGCATCGACCTCGACGATCCTCGATCCGAACGTCCTCGGCCAGCGCCACTACGACGTCGCGACGAAGGTCAAGAGCGTGCTGCAGCAGTACAAGGACCTGCAGGACATCATCAACATCCTCGGCATGGACGAGCTTTCCGACGAGGACAAGCTCACCGTCCAGCGCGCGCGCAAGATCCAGCGCTTCTTCTCGCAGCCGTTCGCGGTCGCCGAGCAGTTCACGGGTCTGCCGGGCCGCTACGTCAAGCTCGAGGACACGATCAGCGGCTTCGAAGCAATCCTCAACGGCCTCGGCGACGACATGCCCGAAGACGCGTTCCGCTACGTCGGAACGTTCGATGAGGC
>DATLHO010000185.1:0-8458 GCA_035539855.1 Kapaibacterium sp. (SeqCode)
AGCATCAGCGCGATCGCCTCCTCGTACACCGGGATCGCCTCGACCGAGCGGTGCAGATGCCATTCGACGACGGCGAGGTTGGCGAGCGTCTTGCCGGTCCAGAGGCGCTCGTCGAGCCGCCGGAACACCTCGAGCGCACGCTCATAGCGTGTGCGCGCCGCATCGAGATTTCCCTGAATGAACTCCCGGCTCCCGAGAGCATACATGCACCGAGCGGCATCGAGCTCGCGGCCGGCGGTAACGAACGTGCGGTAGGCGCTGCGAAGGTGGCGGCCGCCCTCGTCGAGCCGGCCGGCGTGGCACGCCGAAGTGCCCATCGCGCGGGCGGCATCCGCCGCGCGCAGAGGGTCGCCGAGCGAGCGTGCGATGGCGTGCGCCTCGCGGGCGACCTCGAGCGCCTGGCTGTGGAGGGACGTGTCGTCGAGCCGGGACCAGAGCCTCTCGAGCAGCGCGAGCCTCTCATCGGGATCATCGGAGGACGCAAGCTGCGCGCGCAGCTCGTCGATCGAGTCGGGGATGGAGCGGTGCATGTGGATGCGATCCGAGTCGTGGAGGATGCGTTCGGACGGGACTCGAAGATAGCACCGGAGGGCACGACCCGTCGAATCCTGAAACGCAGAGCGGGCGCAACACGCGGAGCGGGCGCAACACGCAGAGCGGGCGAGCGCTCCCGGATCACCGAGACTGTCCGCCCGCTGTGTATGCCGCCTGCCGCCTGCGCCCCGATTGATTCTTCGACATACCTTACGAAGGCTGAACCACGAAGGTCGTCAACACTGAACCGAGCGAGATATCTGCCGATGCGTTCCGACCAAGCAGCTCCCTTCACCGTCGCGGCGGTGCAGGCCGCGCCGGTCTTTCTCGATCGCGCCGCGACCGTCGACAAGGCGTGCAGGCTCATCGCCGACGCCGCGCGTCAGGGCGCCCGCCTCGCGGTCTTCCCCGAAGGCTTCATCCCCGCCTATCCTCTCTGGACCTGGTTCATTCCGCCGTACAAGACGATGGAGCTGCGCGAGCTCCATGCGGATCTTCTCGACAATGCGATCGAGGTCGATGGCGATGAGGTGCGGATGCTGAGGAGCGCTGCGGCCGACGCGGGGATCAACGTCGTGATCGGTGTCAACGAGCGAAACGTCGAGGCGAGCGGCACGACGCTCTACAACGCGATGCTCGTCATCGGCGCCGACGGACACCTCCACACCTGCCACCGCAAGCTCGTGCCGACGGTGGCCGAGCGGATCGTTCACGGGCAGGGTGACGGAAGCACGCTCGCAGTGCACGAGCTCGACATCGGTCGACTCGGAGGATTGATCTGCTGGGAGAACTACATGCCGCTCGCGCGCTACGCGATGTACGCGTGGGGAGCGCAGATCTACGTCGCGCCCACGTGGGATCGCGGCGAGCCATGGACCTCGACCCTGCGGCATATCGCGAAGGAGGGTCGAGTGTATGTGATCGGGTGCTGCATGCCGCTACGCCGCGACGACATTCCCGATCGCTACTTGTTCAAGGCCTACCTCCCCGACGCCGAGTGGATAAATCCGGGCGAGAGCACGATCATTGATCCCGACGGCAAATTCATCGTCGAGCCGGTCCGCGAGCGCGAAGAGATTCTCCTCGCCGAGATCGATCCCCGCAAACTCGCGGGCTCCCGATTCCAGCTCGACGTCGCCGGCCACTATGCGCGTCCCGACATCTTCGAGCTGACCGTCCGTCGGATGCCGCGCCCGCTCGTTCGCACGATAGATGAGCGCGCTGCGGATGCGACCGCACCACTGGACGGCGCGGACGAGGCTCGTGGTTACGATGCGCTATGACATGGGCAAAGCGTTCATCGTTCACGTGCTCACGCACAAGCAGTACGACGAACATATCGCGAACCGAACGCTCTGCCCGTAGCGCGTGACCGTATGAAATTGAATGGAGAGAGATACAAGAATAACCGCAGTCCTGGACTTCAAGAAGCCGCACCTTCTGCGAGATGAGAAAGAGTACGACGCAGCCGTGCGCGAGATCGATGTGCTCCTCGGCGCGAATCCGCGAGCAGGGAGCGAGGAGGTGGAACGGCTCGAGTTCCTCGCGCTCCTCGTGAGCGATTACGAATCGCGCACGCTCGATATGGGCGAGGACCTCTCGGCACCGCAGGACGTCGTGGACTTCATGCTGGAGCAGAAAGGATTCACGCGGGGAGACCTTGCCGAGTGGCTCGGCGGGCGCAGCCGGGTGTCGGACTTCCTTTCTCGGAAGCGGGAGCTGTCGAGGCGGCAGATTCTCGTGCTGCGGGAGCGGTTGGGGATACCGGCGGATCTCTTGATTGGGTAGCTGAACTCGAGAGTATGACTACGTGAGCTCCGAGCCGCACACGAATGGTCGAGGTGTACCAAGGACAACGGGCGAGCGCAGTAACTGACCCCCTACTCCTGGGTAGTTCGTAAGAACCAAGCGAGAGACCCGACTCTATGAAACCGTGCCTGAGTGCCGTCGCCCTCGTTTCCTGCATCGTCGCAGTGCTGTTCTCCCCGACCTACTTGCTCGCGTGCTCGTGCGGCGGAGTCGGTCCACCCTGCCAGCAAAACGACTTCCCAATTGTCTTCACGGGACGAGTGATCGGGCAGCTTCACGACACGCTTGGTGGCTGGGCTACGAACGGGAGCATCTTCAGGGTGGCACATGCCTACCGGGGCTTGGGTGCGGACACCATTACCATTTGGAGTGGGGGACCGTGCGCCCCATACTTCACGCCGGGTGATGACTACCTCGTCTATGCGGGACCCATTGACACGACCCCCGCTGCCAAGATCGGGACACATCTCTGCACGAGGACAGAGAGATTGGATCGAGCTGGTGAAGACATTGCTTATCTCAACGAGATCGCTGCAACCACTAATAGCTCGCACATTCACGGGACAGTGCGGCGGCTGGACAAATGGGGACGTTTGGTAGCGGGGAGTCGCGTCTACGCCGAATCTGAATCGGGACGATGGTCAGCGGTGACCGATCAGGAAGGGAACTATGATCTCGGCGGACTACCTGATGGCATATACCGTGTGATCTCCGAAGTCCCGAACGGCTATGTCACTTTCGATGGAGTCGATACGGTTGTCCTGAAAGGGCATGGCTGTGCGGCAGTGAACATCGACTGGTACCGCCACGTCGAGCACGACGGTGATGAGCTTCCTGAGTTGAGCGAAATCGTGATCGAGGGTGCTTTGCGCGATCGAGCTGGGCAGCCTGTTCAAGGTGCCCTCGTCGACTTCATCGGTTCCTTCTTGGACGAGCCGACTATCTACACGATTGAAGCTGACCGCGACGGATCGTTCACTCTGCGATGGTATCAGGACCTGCCGGTGAGCCTCCGTGGTGCCCGAACGCTGCCAAACGGTGACCGTGTTGTGGGCGAATGGAGGAAGATCGACCCCAGCTACAAGAAACGCGTCCGCGTCGATCTTGCACTGCCGTAGAGCGTGGGCAACTGTCATGATCCGGCGAGACCAGCATGCCGTGATCGGTGCGCAAGAGCGGACATAGCACGCGAGCCTCATCGTGTCGGCGTCGGCGATAGGGTCGCCGTACAGGTAGGGCCGGAGGTACTTGTACGACCGCTTCCCGTAGCGGTAGTTGTCGATGTAGAGCAACCGCTCGCCGTTCGCCAGCTCCTTCTCGCGGAGCTTCACCAGCCCGGTGTACGTCTTTGCCCGCCTCTTCCTCTTCCCGCCCGCCATGACTGCCTCCATGTCCCGTTCTTGTTTCTCGTAAGCTATCGGGAACAAACAGGGAACAAGAAGTGCTCGAATGACCCGTAAACGACAAGCGGGCAACAGAAGGAAAACCCTCTGAAACCCGCTTGAATGCTTGCTGTTGTTTACCAGTCGTTCAGGCAGATTAGTGCATGAACAAAAACGGCTCCCACTCGCGCTCGACCGAGCCGACGACGTTCTGGATGAACGTCACGTGGTTCGGGCGGAAGGGTTTGACGCGGAGCTTCATGTTCGCCTCGTCGGGGGTCCGGTTACCCTTGCGGTTGTTGCAGCGGACGCAGGCGCAGACGAGGTTTTCCCAGGTGTCGGTGCCGTGACGCGACCTCGGGATGATGTGGTCGATCGTCAACGGCGTCGTGGCCTTGCTACAGTAGCCGCAGCGGAAGTTGTCGCGGCGCAGGATGTTCTTGCGCGTGAGCTCCACCTTCTTGTACGGCAGGTGCACGTACAGCGACAGGCGGACGACGCTCGGATACGGGTAGCGGCTTCGGATCGTGTGGATCACGAGGTTCGGTCGCGCGGCAATCATCTCGGCCTTGCCCAGCCAGAGCAGGACGACCGCCTTCTGCACGCTGCAGACGCTCAGCGGTTCGTAGTTCTGGTTGAGAACCAGAACCTTCTCGCTGAGCGCCGAGTGAGCGGGCGCGACGACGCTATCCTCCGGTATCGGTGCAAACCTTGCGAATGCGGGCCTCCCAAATGCGTTTAGTGCATTGGGCCAATGTATTCCATCCCGCCACGAATGTCAACGCACCCACCCCACGCGCCCCCCTCGCCTCTCCACTCCTACTCCGCCAGCGCACTCCTCTTCTCATCCAACTTCTCAAACAGCGAGTCAAACGACTTCTCGAACTTCTCGACCCCCTCCTCGATCAGCTTCGCCATCACCGCCTCCATGTCCACGCCGACCTTCGCGAGCTGCTCGAGCGTGCGCGGCGCCTCCTCGACGCCGTCGTCGACGGTGCGTTTGACTGACGTCAGCGTCGACTGGATCGCCTCGAGCGTCTCCGGCGGAACGGTGTTGACCGTGTTCGGACCGATCAGCGTGTCGACATACAGCAGCGGACTGTACTCGGGATTCTTCGTCGACGTGCTCGCCCACAACGGCCGCTGGATGTTCGCACCCTCGGCGGCCAGTCGCTGCCAGCGCGCGCCGGCGAAGATCTTCTCGAACTCCGCGTAGACGAGCTTCGTGTTCGCGAGCGCCGCGCGGCCGCGCAGCGCGAGCGCCTCGGGCGTGCCGATGGCCTCGAGCTTCGCGTCGACCATCGAGTCGATGCGGCTGACGAAGACGCTCGCGACCGAGTGGATCGAGCGGATCGTCATGCCCCTGGCCAGCCTATCCTCGAGTCCGGCGATGTACGCCTCGGCGACGTTGCGGTACTGCTCGAGCGAGAACATCAGCGTGATGTTTATGTTCAGTCCGTCGGCGATGCAGCGGCGAATCGCCGGCATGCCCTCGGGCGTCGCGGGGATCTTGATCATAAGGTTCGGTCGATCGATCCGCGCCCAGAGCTGCAGCGCCTCGGCGATCGTCGCCTCGGTGTGCGCGGCGAGGCGCGGGTTGACCTCGATCGAGATGAACCCGTCGGCGCCGTTGGAGCCGTCGAAGACCGGCCGCATCACGTCGCAGGCGTTGCGCACGTCGGTGACGAAGAGCTCCGTCGCGATCTCGTCGGTCGTGCGACCGGCGCGACCGAGGTCGCTGATCTGCTCGTCGTAGGCGTTCCCCTTCGCGATCGCCTTCTCGAAGATCGTCGGGTTCGAGGTCATTCCCCGGACCCCCTTGTCGACGAGCGCCTTCATCTCGCCGGATTTGATGAAGTCGCGGCTGATGAAGTCGTACCAGATCGACTGCCCCTCTTCCTGGAGCGCTGCGAGCGGATTCATGGACATCCCGTGGTTCGATAGTGATTGATGGTCTCGACCGGAGTCGGCGCACGGGCTCAACTTACGCAACCTCGGCAAGCTCTCGGAATCCGAGCGCCGCGACGCGGTCACCGCAATGTCACGGCGATCGGATATCTTTACTCCGCTTTCTCCCCCCGTTGGTCCCGTGTCAGAGGTCGACACGACCAGTCTTCGGCACCCCATACAATCTTCCGGGAGGTCCCATGCTTTCTCCGAGACGACGTACCGGCCGCGCGCTGCGCGCCGCGTTGTTCGCGCTCGCCGCCGTGCTCATCGGCTCCGTCGCGCCGATCGCGGCCCAGCCGCTGCAATACGAATTCAGCCACGGCGCCGGCGAGCCCACCGACATGACCGACGCCACCGTCCTGCTCATCGATGTCGCGTGGTACGATGACGTCACCACGGGCATGCAGGAGATCGGATTCCCCTTTGTCTTCCAGGGGGTCAGCTACACCGAGTTCTCCGCCAACTCCAACGGCATGCTCAAGCTCGGTCCGGTCGAGGTCGGCTACGACTACTATAACGAGCTCTCGAACGCCGGCGACAACTATCCGCTGCTGGTCAACTGGTGGGACGATCTCGTCCTCGACGGCGATCCGGTCGGCGTCAACGGCGGCGACGCCGGGATGTCGATGAAGGTCACCGGCGCGCCGGGAAGCCGCGTGCTGACGGTCGAGTGGCGGGCCAGGCCGTTCGGTTACAGCGAGCCGCCGACCGAGGAGGGAGAGGAGGGCGCCGGCGAGCTCGGCGAGATTCCCTTCACGTTCCAGGCCCGACTGTATGAGGGGACGAACGTCATCGAGTACGTCTACGTCGGGATGAGCACGCTGTATCCGACGTCGGGATCGATCGGCATCGCGACGGCGACGGACAACTTCATGAGCGTCACGCCGGGCATGGGCTCGCCGCTGTCGGGTCCGACCGTCAGCCGGTTCGTGGCCAACGACACGATCAACCTGATGGCCGACGAGAACCGCCTGCCGGCCGGGACGATCTACCGGTTCACGCCGTTCGCGTCGGTCTCGTTCACGTCGAACGGCGTCGGCATCGCGCCCGGCTCGGCGCTGTTCACGCTGATGCAGAACTGCGTCGGCGGCGCGGTGAGCGTTCCGCTGACCGTCTGGAACACGGGCGTCTTCGACGTGGAGCTCGACGCCCTCGACATCTTCGCGGTCGATTCGACCGACGTGCAGGGATCGCTCCTGCTCGCGCGCGACGGGGCAGGACGTCCGATTCCGTCGAGCGACTACGTCGTCAGCGACTCGCCGGGCGTCGCGCCGATCGGCGCCAACGTGCCGGCCAGCTTCCCCACGACGCTCGCGCCGGGCGAGCAGCGGACGTACTACGTGACGTTCGTCGGAGGGTACCCGGGCCGGCGCCTCGCGCGCCTGTTCCTGCGGACCAACTCGACGACGTTTGCGAGCGCCGACACGACGAACGTCTCGCCGGCGGAGATGACCCCGGGCCTGCTCGCGGTCGACCTCGTCGCCCAGGCGATCGGCTCCGGCCTGGCGCGCGACCTCTCCGGCCGCCGCCTGCGCACGGTGGTCTTCGCCGATACGCGCGCGGGGGACACGACGATCCAGACGTACACGATCGTGAACTCCGGAGCCTGCGACCTGCGGATCAACCGCCGCCGGCTGCGGATCTTCTCGGGCGACGTCAACGAGTACCGTCTGCTGTCGGTGCTGCCGGGCGTTCCGGTCGACGCGACGAGCGACGACTACGTGATCGCCCCGGGCGATTCCGGGACGCTGACGATCGCGTTCATGCCGGTGCGCTCGGGGACGCGACTGGCGACGATCTTCATGCAGACCAACGATTCGACGCTGGGGATCGCCGGCATCACCGAGCGTGGCTCGTACTACCTCGACCTGCACGGCCGCGGCCGCGCGGGGCTCGACGCGCGTGACCTGACGCTGCGACCGGTGGTCATCGGCGGCTTCACCAACGGCATCGTCGAGCTCGAGAACACGTCGATCACGTCGGTCGACATCGCGTCGATCAGCTTCTCGGGACTGGACTCGGCCGACTTCACGGCCGACGCGATCGCGGCCTGGCCGGCGCTGCCGGCGCGGATCATCCCGGGACAGAAGCTGCTTCTGGGCGTCCGACTGACGCCCGAGGCCGGCTCGAGCGCCGGGGCGCGCCGCACGACGATGGTGGTGGTGACGACGACCGGAGACACGATCCGGATCGTGATCCGCTCCGAGGCCGGCACGCAGTCGCTGGTGGTCTCGCCGACGAGCATCTTCGACGACGTCACGATCGTCGCCGGAGCGAGCGCGCGCCGCACCGTGATGATCGCGAACACGGGCACGCTGCCGGTGCGCCTGACGAGCGTCGTGATCACGGGCGCCGACGCGGCGAACTACCGCATGGGTCCCCTGCCGCGGATGGATCTGGAGCCGGGGCAGACGGAGTTCCTGGAGATCACGTTCGCACCGCAGACCGTCGGCCAGAGCACGGCGCAGCTCGAAGTCTCGAGCAACGCCGGCCCGACTCAGGTGGTCCAGCTCGGCGGCACGTCGCTCCGGATCCGCCGCGACCCGATCGACCCGACCCGCATCGCACCGCCCGGCACCGGCGACCCGACGCCCGAGCTGCTCGAGCACCCGACCCTGCGCTGACCGGAAACCCCCAAATCCGACCAACGCAAACGATCCCCAAAGAAAAGGGAGCCCCGCCCACAGCGGGTCTCCCTTTTCTGCTCCCAACTCCCTAGATTCCCCAAAAGCACCCCGTCCCCTCGGCCCCGCCGTGTCCCCTCGGCTCCGCCGTGTCCCCTC
>DATLHO010000186.1:0-9627 GCA_035539855.1 Kapaibacterium sp. (SeqCode)
AGCGAGAAGCGGCCGACGATCTCCGACGGGTTCGCCGGGTTGTGCGACTCGAGCTGCTTGGCGGTCGTGACCTTGCGGCCGTTGATCACCAGGGGATACGACTTGCCGAAGCGGCGACGCACCGCCGCGATCGCCTCCTCCTGCTGCTTGCGGACGCGCGGCTGATCGAACTTCAGATACTCTGTCGGAGCGTACTGCTTGATCTTCTTCGCCATGGCTGTGAGCGATATGGATTGAGTGAGATGAATCTGGTTGTCGTATGCACGGTCCGCTAGTCGACGGCGGCGGCGAGCTTCTCGATCGAGACGGCGAGACTCGCCGATGCGCTCGAGAAGGCGTCGAGCCGAAAGCGCGACTCGACGTCGCGCAGCAGGTAGGGGTTGCCGAAGTTCAGCAGCGCGAGCGGCTTGGCCGCGGCGCACTCGACGATCTCGCGCTGATGGTCGCTCAGCCCGACGGTCCCCGCGTAGCCTCTGGGACGGACGAAGAGCGAGACGATGACCGTTCCGGCCTGGGCGATGCAGCGTCGCATCTCGGCCAGGTCCTCGTCGGACATCTCCGGCGTCGCGATCGCGCCGCCGGCCTCGCCGGGATACCATGCCGAGAAGTACGCGAACCACTCCTCGGCCTTCGCGATCGTTGCCTCGTCGGCGACGGCGACGACGAACAGCGGAGGAAAGATCCGGCGCAGCGTGCCCTCGGCGCGCGTCGAGCGCCGCGCCGCCTCGACTGCGATGACTTCGTGCCCGTGACGCGCGCTCTCGAGCGTGGGCGGCGCGGCGACGCCGAGCGCCCACTCGCGCATCGCGTCGATGCGCGCGGCGGTCGCGGCGATGCGCGCTCCGCCAATGACCCCGTCGCCGGCGGCCTGCACCAGCGCCTCGAGCGCGGCAACGGGATCCGGAAGCGTCTCGAGCACGTCGGCGCCGGCGAGGTACGCCGCGACCGCGGCCGCGCCGGCATCGAGACGCTCGGTGATCGCGTGCATGTCCATCGCGTCGCTGACGATGACGCCGTCGAAGCGGAGATCGCGCCGCAGCAAGTCCTCGGTCAGAGCGCGCGAGAGCGACGCGGGCGTGCCGGTCGGGTCGAGCGACGGCACCGCGACGTGCGCGATCATCGTCGAGCGGACGCCGGCGGCGATCGCCTCTCGGAACGGAACGAGCTCGACGCGTTCGAGCCGGGCGCGGTCGGCGCGCACGACCGGCACCTCGATGTGCGAGTCGCGCTCGGTGTCGCCGTGACCGGGGAAGTGCTTCGCGCAGGCGATGACTCCCTCATCCTGCATGCCGCGAACGTACGCGGCGACGTGCCGGCCGACGAGCTCGGGCGTCTCGCCGAAGGCGCGCACGTTGATGATGGGGTTGTCGGGGTTGGTGTTGATGTCGGCGACCGGAGCGAAATTCCAGTGCAGTCCGATCGCGCGCATCTCGCGGGCGATCGAGCGCGCCACCGCATAGGTCGCCGAAACGTCGTCGGCGGTGCCGAGCGCCATCATCGACGGGAACTCGGTGCCGCCGCTGAAGCGCATCGTCACGCCGTCCTCGCAGTCGGCGGCGAAGAGCAGGCGTCCCTCGCCAAGGCGGCCGAGCGTCGAGGTGATCATCGAGACCTGCTCGACCGTGCCGTCGAAGAGCACGAATCCCCCCACGCTTCCCGATTCCGCCAGCGCGATCATCGCATCGCGGAACCCGGCGTCGGCGACGTAGCGCGAGCAGTCGATCCGGGGAAAGATCGACTGCGCCAGCATCGACCGCGTCTCGGTTGCCGTCATAGGTGCCATAACCGATGAGTGTATCGCGGAAAACTAGCGATTGAAGGGTGATCGGGGCGGGCCTGTTACAAGTCTTTGCCAGGCGTGCGCCGCCACGGCGCGACCATGTCGCCGGCGGAGCGTATGGACGCGGGACGGTATCGCGAAAAGCGTTATCTTCGCCGCTTTCTGCACAGCTTCATCCGCGGCATAGCCTCAATTCCCTACTGTATGGCAAAGAGCCTGAGCATTCTCTTCGTGACGAGCGAAGTGGTACCGTTCGCCAAGACCGGCGGTCTAGCGGACGTCTCGAGCGCCCTCCCTCTGGCGCTCACCGAGCTCGGACACGACGTCCGGATCGTTGCGCCCAAGTACGGGACGGTGTCGGAGCGGCGCAATCGGATCCACGAGATCAAGCGCCTCAAGGACATTCCAATCGAGGTCGCCGGTGAGTCGACGATGGCGACCGTCAAGAGCTCGCAGGTCGTCAACTCCCGCGCAAAGGTCCAGGTCTATCTCGTCACCAACGACAAGTACCTCGAGCCGCTCAAGGGGATCTACACCGATCCGAAGACCGGCAAGGACTTTCCGTCGAACGACGAGCGCTTCATCTTCTTCCAGAAGGCGGTGCTCGAGACCTGTCACCGCCTCGGCTGGCGTCCGGACATCATTCACTGCAACGACTGGCAGACGGCGCTGATCCCGGTCTTCCTCAAGGAGCTCTACGCCAACGACAACTTCTTCGCCCACACGCGCACGGTTTTCACCGTGCACAACATGGCGTACCAGGGCGTCTTCCCCGCCTCGACGTTCGCGAAGACCGGCCTGCCGGCGGAGCTCATGAGCGAGAAGTGGCTCGAGCACGGCGGAAAGGTCAACTTCCTGAAGGCCGGCATCATCGGCGCCGAGGCGCTGACGACCGTCAGCCCGACCTATGCCAAGGAGATCACGGGAGCCGAGCACGGGTGCGGACTCGAGGCCGTCGTCAAGAAGAACCGCGAGAAGCTCACCGGCATCTCCAACGGCATCGACACCGAGGTCTGGAACCCGGCGACCGACAAGCTCATCGACACGAAGTACACGGCCGAGACGCTCGAGCAGAAGTTCGAGAACAAGAGCGCGCTCGCGGGCCGGTTCAAGAAGGAGGCCGACGTCGACCGCCCGATCATCTCGATGATCGCACGCATGGTCGAGCAGAAGGGCTATGACCTGCTGCTCGAGGCGATCGACGAGATCATGAAGATGGGCGTCCAGCTCTTCGTCATGGGCGAGGGTGAGAAGAAGTACCAGACGGGCCTCGAGAAGGCCATGAAGAAGCACCGTGAGCTCGCCGTCGAGTTCGGCTACGACGAGACGCTGGCCCACCTGATGGTCTCCGGCTCGGACATGCTCATCATGCCCTCGAAGTTCGAGCCGTCGGGACTCAATCAGCTCTACGCCCTGGCCTACGGCACCGCGCCGATCGTCCATCGCACCGGCGGCCTCGGCGACACCGTCACCGACTACAACGCGAAGAAGGGCGTCGGCAACGGCTTCGTCTTCACCGAGTACTCGACCGATGGTCTTGTTACAGCCATCCGTCGCGGCGTCGAGCTCTTTAGCGATGAGGAGAAGTGGGAACAGCTTCAGCGCTCGATGATGAGCGAGGACCATAGCTGGAAGGCATCGGCCGAGCAGTACCTGCAGATCTATCGCAGCCTCTGATCCGTTCGCTCGTCGGCGAGATCGCCGCGGCATTCGCGCCGGCCGGCTCCGTTGGGCTTGCCCGCGCCCGAGCGCACCAATAGCTTCATTTCATGCTCCATACACCATTGCCTCGCCTCGGCTCCATCCTCTCGCTCGCTCTGGCGACCATGCTGGGTGTCGCCGGCTGCAGCGACGAGCCGACACCGGTCGGCAGTGACTATCTGCCGGAGACGG
The DNA here is from genome assembly GCA_035539855.1 of Kapaibacterium sp. (SeqCode). Taxonomy (GTDB): domain Bacteria; phylum Bacteroidota; class Ignavibacteria; order OLB7; family OLB7; genus DATLHO01. The sequence goes on from DATLHO010000186.1 coordinate 3,674, forward strand.
TCAGCTTCTCGTCGTACGTCGTCGGGGCCGCCGAGATGGAGATCCTCAGCGGCTCTCCCTCGCTCTCGAACGCGACGAGCAAGGGAGGCACGACGGTGCTCGTGGGATCGGCCGCCGACGGCACGACCGCCCACGGCCTGCTGGTCCTCACCGATCCGATCCGCGCCCTCGAGGGCTCCAATCCGCGCGAGGTGACCGCGGTGTCGCTGCGCTTCCGCACGCTGCCGTACCGCTACGGCGACCTCTCGTCGAAGCAGAGCGAGTTCGACGTCGTCGCGATCGACGAGTCGGCGCTCGACACGCTGCGGTGGTCGCCCGCGCTCGTGGCGAAGATCGCTGCGGCCCCGTCGCTCGGCACCTACAGCGGCGTGCTTCCGGATTCCGCGGTGGTGACCATTACGCTCGAGAAGGATGCCGCGACGGCGTTCCTGAAGAGCTACTACGCCAGCGACACGACGATCAGCACCACCGACGGCAAGGCCGACACGATCATCACGACACGCACGCTCAAGTCGCTCGCGCTGCGCGCGCGCACCGGCTCGACGGTCGTCGCCTCGATGCTCGGCGCGACCTACACCGACGTCGCCGACTCGCTGCGTCCGGCACTGGTGGTCACGATGGGAGACTCCACCGCGACGCTGCTGTTCGGCGTCGCGAGCTGGATCGCCGATCTGCCGGAGCAGCCCGGTGCGAACACGCTGATGGTCGCCGGCGGCGAGCCGATCCGCACGTTCATCCAGGTGCGACCGGAAGGTCTGCCGCTGGCCGCCACGATCCACCAGGCGCGCCTGGTGCTGCACGTCGACACCGCGCGCTCGAAGCGCGGCACCAGCGAGCCGATCTCCTACGTCGTGCTCTACGACGCCGACGCCGGCGCGCGCACGTCGTTCATGCCGCTGTCGGTGGGACGACTGATGAGCGGGTTCCGCCAGGCCGAGGACACCGCGCGCTTCCGCGACATCTTCGAGATCAACGGGCTGGCTCCGGCGCTCACCAGCGCGGTGCGCGCGCGACGTCGCGAGGGCGAGACCGCGGTCGCGCCGTTCGTGCTCGCTCTCGGTCGCGGCAGCGGCGGCCGCGCCGACCAGGAGAGCGGCACCGTCGATCGTCTCTACTTCCACGGATTCGATGCGCCGGACTCCGCGCTGCATCCGAAACTGACCATCATCTACTCGACCCAGAACGATGCACCGTAAGCGATTCCTCGCTGCCGTCGTGGCGGCCGCCATCGCCGTGCTCGCGGTCGAGCCCGCGGCGGCCCAGACCGACGGCGGCAGCAGCTACTCGATCTTCAACATCGGCGACGTGCGCCAGACCGTGACCGCCTCCGGCACAGGCCGCGGCGGCATCGAGGCCTCGACGACGTCCGAGAAGACGATCAACGGCACCAACCCCGCGCTCTGGGGCGATCTCGGAGCCGTCTCGATACAGGCCGCGCTGAGCTTCGTGCAGTACCATGTGAGCGACGCGAGCTCGTCGCTGTACCAGAACCGCACGGCCCTTCAGAACTTTTCGGCCGGCTTCCCGGTGTCCGAGACTTATCGCGCCGCCTTCGCGCTGATGATCCGTCCGTACTCGACGGTCAACTATCTGACGCAGACCACCTCGCGCGTGCCGACGGCGACCGGCGACTCGACCGACGCGACGATCTCCTACAGCGGCGACGGCGGCATCACCGAGGCGACGTTCGGCGGCTCGTTCGCGCCGATACCGGAGCTGACGGTCGGCGTCGCGGGCACGCGCTACTTCGGCGCGATCCGCAACGCGTCGGGCGTGAAGTTCCCCGACGAGTCGCTCAACCCGGCGGTCTACCAGCGCAACGATCTGTTCGGCGGCTGGGGCATGCGCGCCGGTGTGGCCGTGCGGCCTGTCGAAGGGTTGACGATCGGTGGTGTCTTCGAGACCGGAGCCGAACTCACGCGCGAGCGCCACGACATCGCCGCGTACGTCGATCAGTCGACGCAGGTCGTCGACACGACCGACACGCGCACCGAGACCGTGACGATCCCGCCGCGAATCACCGCTGCCGCCTCGTTCCTCACCGGTCGCGCACTGCTCTCGGCGCAGGGCACGTTCCAGTCCTGGCCGATCGACGAATACCCGGACTCGCGCAGCAGCATGCGCATGGCGGTCGGGTTCGACCGTATCGGCCGCGACGCCGCCGGCACGACCGGCTTCGATCGATGGACGCTGCGCGCCGGCGCGTTCTACGACCAGACCTACTACTCGATCGCCGGCAACGGCATCGACGAGATCGGTGTGGCCATCGGCGCGTCGATCCCGATCACGACCGTCTCCCGACTCAACGTCGGCACGACGCTCGACCTCGGATTCGAGATCGGCCAGCGCGGCTCGACCGACAACGGGCTGACCCAGGAGCTCTTCGGTCGCCTCAACGTCGAGCTCGCCGTCGGGGAGCTCTGGTTCATCCGCTCGCGGAGATGATCGCGATGCTCGTCGGATTCGGCTACGACATCCATCGGCTCGAGCCCGGCCGAGCGATGCGCCTCGGCGGGATCGACCTGCCGGACGCGCCGGCGGGACCCGTCGCTCACTCCGACGGCGACGTCCTGCTGCATGCGCTCTGCGACGCGTTGCTCGGCGCCGCGGGACTCGGCGACATCGGCGTGCACTTCCCAGACACCGACGAAGCCTATCGCGGCGTCGATTCGATGGTGCTGCTCGAGCGCGTCGTCGCGCTCCTTGCCGCCGAAGGCCTGCGACCGCACAACGTCGACTGCACCGTCGTGCTCGAGCGCCCGAAGGTCTCCCCGCACCGCATCGCGATGCAGCAGACTATCGCCGGCGCGCTCGGTCTGGAATCGCGTCGTGTCTCGATCAAGGCGACGACGAACGAGCAGCTCGGTCCGATCGGTGCCGGCGAGGGGATCGCCGCCTACGCCGTCGCAACCGTCGCGGCATCGTCCTGAGTCGGCGCCGCGCCCTGTCCCGTTCGCATCCGTCGGCCGGTCGTCCCGACCGGACCCTCCGCCGTTCTCCGCCTTCGTTCGAGGCGCCAGTGCTCCCTCCGATCCATACCGTCGTCGCGCTTCTCGTCGCACTGCTCGTCGCGACGCCGGCGTTGTCGCAGCCCGCACTGCGCAGCGACGAGCGGCTCGTGCCCGTCGCGGGCGCGCGGCTGATCGGCGGCCCGGCTCCGCAGGGGTATCTCGGGATCGCGCGCGAGGGCGAGCTCGCGCGACTCAGCGTCGTCGACGACAGTCTCCACCAGCGCGCCTCGAGCAACAGCTACGGACTCGCCCCGATCGATGCCGTCTGGCAGCCCGCGCTCGGGCACGCGATCCTGCTTGCCGCCCCTCTTGGCGTTCCCGCGCTCTTTCGTGTTCCCGTCGACGCGCCGCCGGAGCCCGTGCTCATCTGGCGCGGTGAAGGCCATCCGCTCGAGCGCGTCGTCGCCACCGGCGACTTCGACCACGACGGCCGTCAGGAGGCCGCGCTCGTCGGCGACTCCGCATTCGCGATCGTCTCGCTCGACGGGACGCTGCGCTGGCGCGTGCAGCGGCCGATGCTCGCCGCGCACCCGATCGCGCGCGACGGCGCCCAGTTCGCGCTCGCGTGGCGCGAAGGAACGAACGTCGTCACCGTCGTGCTCGACGCGCGCACGGGCCGCACGACACGTCCGATCACACTGCCGCTCACCGGAGAGATCCTCACGCTGCTGCGCACCGACGCGCCGCCGGCGCTCGCGCTGGCGTCGAAACGTGCCGGCAACGCGGCATGGATCGTCGACCTGGCGCAGAGCATCGAACCGCCACGGATCGAGCTCGCGTCGGTGCCGACCGCGCTGGTCCCGCTCGATCTCGAAGGACGGGCGCTGACGGCGGCGCTCGTGCGCGCGCAATCCGGGCCACGACTGCTGCCGCTGGCCGACGGCGTCGAGTCGATCGCCGTCGACTATCCCCTGTCGACGGTTTTCGAATCCGTTGCGATCTCGGGCGCCCACGTCGCGCTCATCGCGCCGGACAGCGTCGCGATCTACTCGAAGCGATGGGAGCTCATCGGCGTCTATCCCTCGCCCGGTGTCGACGATCCCCGACTCAGCGAGCTCGGCCACGGCTTCGTACTGCTGACGACATCGACCGGGTCGATGCGCCTGGCGATCGAGGCCGGCCGGATCTCCTGGCTGGAGCGGAACTGGCAGTATCTGCTCGGCGGCCTCGCGCTGCTGCTCGGTGTCGCTGCGATCGCGGCAATGATCGCGCGCTACTCGCTCGTGCAGTCGATCTACTTCAACCTGGTCGGTGTGCCGAGCTCGCACGGCGTCATCGTGCTCTCGCGGACGCAGCGGGTGACGCAGATGAACGGATCGGCGCGCGAGCTGCTCGGCGTCAGCAGCTACATCCCGCTCGGCCGGCACATCGGCGAGTACCTGACGCGCGACGAGCTGCGCGGCATCGTCGCGAGCATGCGGCGGTTGTTCATCGAGGGCGAATCCTTCGAGCAGCGGCTCGATCTCGAGGGCGGCGAGTCCGTCCGCGCCCTGACGTTTCGCGGACGCACGATGCTGACGCGCGCCGGCTTCCGGGCCGGCTACCTTCTGCTCGTCGAGGACGTCACGCGCACGATCGCGCAGGAGCGCCTGGTCAACTGGGCCTCGGTCGCGCATCACATCGCGCACGAGATGAAGACTCCGTTGAGCACCGTCCGCATGACGGCCGAGATGCTGCGTGACCGACTGGCCTCCAACGGCCGCGACGACGACTACCTCCGAGCGACGACGAGAATCCTCCGGCAGTCCGAGCGCCTCCGCGAGATCGTCGACGACCTGCTGACCGTTGCCCGCACCGAGTCGCTGCAGAAGACGCGCGCCGATCTGTCGCTGCTGATCAGCTCGCTGGCGCACGACTACCGTGAGTACCTTCCGCCGAACGTCGAGCTCGAAGTCCTGATCCAGGGCGAGGACCATCGCTGCACGATCGACGTGCAGCAGGTGAGCGTCGCGCTGCGCAATCTCCTCGACAACGCTCGCCACGCCGTCGCCGGCCGCGACGGCGCGCGCATCGGCGTGACGCTCGCGGCTCAGGAGCACGCAGTCGCGCTCACCGTCGAGGACAACGGCATCGGCATGCGCCCGGAGACGCTGGCGCGGCTGTTCCAGCCGTTCTACACCGAGCGCGAGGGCGGCTCGGGCATCGGCACGGTGATCATCAAGCGCGTCTTCGAGGCGCACGGCGGCGATGTCGAGGTCACGAGCAGTCCCGGCGTCGGGACCCGATTCACCGTCTCGCTGCCGCGAGGGTGACAGCGCCTGCTGAGCTTCGATCACGGTACATCCACAATCATCCGGCGCTCGCGCCGCAGTCTACAGGTGACCGCGATGCCGTCTTTGATCGTTCTCGCCGCGGCGCTCATCGGTGCTTTCGGCCCGGGTGACGAGCCGGCGACCGAATCGCCTCGCGCGCTGACGTCGGCGATCTATCCAAATCCGTCGAGCAACCGCACGACGGTGACGGTTTTTTTCTCGAGTGGTTCGGGACCGTTCGAGATCGTTCTCTTCGACGTCATCGGGCGGCGGGTTGCAACGGCCTATCGAAGCGAGCTCCCGTTCCCAGCGGGCACATTCAACATCTCGATCGACGGCTACGATGTCGACACGGGTGAGGTGATTCCTCCCGGCTACTATTTCCTCGCGATTATCGGAGACGGAGCGTTGGTCGGTTCGACGAAGTTCGTTCTCGGTTGAGCCTGGACCGCGACTCCCTCGACCGGATCGACACATAGGGTCTCGAGCATCGCGATCCCGTACGCGGCAACGTCCTCCGGCTCCCCGATTCGACGCTGACGCCGGTCGACGTGAATCAGTACTTTCGGTGGACGCGGCGCCAACGACAACGATTCACGCACAGCCATGAACTTCCAGAAGCTCACCCTCAAGTCGCAGGAGACGATGCAGGCGGCGCAGGAGATCGCCAGCAGCTACGGTAATCAGTACA
>DATLHO010000187.1:0-17909 GCA_035539855.1 Kapaibacterium sp. (SeqCode)
GAGCTCGAGAGCTGCGACTGCATCGTCACGGTCGCCTGATCGTTCGACGTCGCACTGTCACTGCACGCCGCAAGCGACGCCAGCGCTATCGTCCCGGCCGCAAAGAGAGCGGTGGTTACCGACTTTCCAAGCTTCACCATAATGAAATCCTTATCTGTTGTGGATGCGTTGAACGGACCTGAGATGGAGGTACACAGTACTTCCTCAGTAGCCGGGGCCATTGACCTCTTCGAAGCCCGCAGGTACCGAACTCTGACACGCGGCACCGCCGTTGGTAACATCGCGCTGCGTCCGGATTTTGTAACAGTCGGAGCTCAGGCAGCTTCCGGAGCGACTCGAAACCCGAGCGAACGAAGCAGCGATGCCGCATTCGCCGAAACGCCGGTGACGTCGTGGGCGCGCGCCTCGCGCCGAATGGGATAGGTCCTACGGAGCGCATCGAAGGCCGCGCGCCGTCCGTCGTCGCCGAGGTCGAGAATGCTTCGAAGCGCGGCGTCGTCGCGGGCGATGTCGTAGGCGACGAGCATCGCGGCACGCGCGGCGTCGAGGGGAGCGAGTCCGCCGTCGAGATCGATCGCGCCGGCCCGCTCCGGAAGAACGGAGCCAACGCTCCAGAGGTTGGCGCGACCGCAGTATCGACCCAGCGCATCGGCGATCATCTCGGCGCCGCGGAGCTTCCCGTCGAGTGAGTATCCGGCGATGTGCGGTGTGGCGAGCGCGAGGGCCTCGATGAGCTCGCGCGGGACGTCGGGCTCGCGCTCCCACACGTCGAGCACCGCCCCTTCGATCAGTCCGCGTCGTATAGCGAAGTGCAGATCGCCTCCATGGACGACCGCGCCGCGTGACGTGTTGATGAGCCACGCGTCGGAGCGCATGCGCTCGAGGAACGCGGCGTCGACGAGGTGCCAGGTGGGGTCGGCGCAGCCGACGGTCAGAGGAACGTGAAGGGTGATGACGCGGCAGCGCAGCAGACGTGCGAGGTCGGCGCCCTCGAAGCTCCGATCGCGGCGCGCTCGCGGCGGATCGTACTCGACGACCTCCATGCCGAGCGCGCGGCCGATCGCCGCGACGATCGTCCCGATGCGACCGGCGCCGACGATGCCGATGGACTCGCCGGCAACGCTGAGCGCGCCGCGGGCGCGCAGCTCGAGCAGCGCGGCCAGCACGTACTCGCCGACCGAGCGCGAGTTCGATCCCGCCGCGTCGGCGACGCGCACGCCCGCGCGGCGAAGCCACTCGAGGTCGAGATGATCGGTGCCGATCGTCGCGGTTCCGACGAAGCGCACTGGCGTTCCTTCGAGCAGCGCGGAATCGACGCGCGTGACGGAGCGGACGACGAGCGCGTCGACATCGGCGAGGTCGGCGCGGCTCAGAGCTCGACCGTCGACGGGTCGCACGTCGCCGAACTGCCCGAAGGCCTCGCGTGCGGCCGGTACGTTCTCGTCGACGGCGATGATCATCAGCGGCTCTGCTCGTCGACCTTCGCGATGTACTCGCGCAGCTTCCCGAGCCTCCTGATCTGGTCGAGGTCGTCGAGGAATTTGTCGCCGAGCTTGACGTCCTCGCGAACCATGTTCCGGTAGGCCGCGATGACGCTTCGCAGTCCCGCCTCCACCTGCTCGGCGTGGTCGCTCGCCTCTCCCTCCGGCGACATCCGGTGCATCGCGATGCCGAAGCCGAACTGCATCAGCAGCTCGCCGGCGAACGGATACTCGGATTCCTCGAGCGGTCTGAGATAGCGCCCGTCGATCGCGATGCCGTCGAGATCGTCGGTCGACGCGAGCCACTCGAACGCGCGCTGGCGATCGACGCTCGCGCCACGCCCCAGCGGCGCCGCCTCGAGCGCGCGCATCAGCGCGAGAGCCGAGTCACGGGTCATGGTCGACGGGGTCAGTGCGGGAGTGGCCTCTTCGGTGCGCGCGCTCTGCCGCGCGCCGCCGCAGGAGGCGATCGTGAGGATGCCCGCCGAGGCGAGCGCGATGAGGATCGTGCGGATCATCGTAGTCGTTCGTGTGAGCGATCGCGGCCGGCCTCGACCTGCACGCGCGCCTGTTCGAGCTGCTCGGGCCGGCCGATGTCGATCCATGCCGACGTATCGACGCGATGCGCGCGGATCGAGTGTCCTTCGGAGACCAGCCGCATGTACATCGGGATGATCGAGAACGCGCCGGTCTCGGTAATCATCCCGAGAATGCGCGGCGACAGCACGTGCACGCCCGAGAACCCCAGGCGCTCGGTCGCGCCCACGGGAGGCCGCGCCTCGCGGTGCAGTCCGGTCTCGGCGTTGCCGAAGCCGCAGAGGTTCTGCTCCTCGTCGAAGAGCAGGTAGCGCTTCGCCTCGCGCTGCATCACCGCCAGGGTCGCAAGGGGATCGTGCGCGACGTGTCCGGCGACCATCGACTCGAGATCGATGTCGGTCATTACGTCGACGTTGTGGAGGAAGAACGGAGCGTCGCGTCGCAGCAGCGGCGCGGCCTTGAGCAGCGCGCCGCCGGTCTCCAGCAGATCGCCCGACTCGTCGCTAACGACGGTCTCGACGCCGAAGCCGTCGTGGGCGCGGATGAAGTCGATGACCTGCTGAGGGTGATGGTGGATGTTGACGACCAGGCGCGTCGCGCCCGCGTCGATCAGGCGCTCGGCCACGAGCTGGAGCATCGGTACGCCACCGACCTCGACGAGCGCCTTCGGAATCTCTTCGGTGATCGGCCTCAGGCGCGTGCCGAGACCGGCGGCGAGAATCATCGCATCCATGAGCTACAACGGGTGGAGCTGGGTTCGTTGAATCCAGAGACGGAAGAAGCGATCGAGGATCGTGAACGATCCACCGTCGCGGTCGATGACGTCGCGCGCCAGCAGCGACTCGACCGCCCGCTGGGCGCTCGATGCGGTGCCGAGACCGTGGCGCTGAATGAACTCCGCCGCGAACGGCTGCACCGGCTCATCGGTGCGCGCGAGCCCTTCGAGGAACCGACGCTGGTTCGACGTCAACGACTCCCACAGCGTCGTGTAGGCGTAGCGCTCGCGATCGAGGAGCGTCGCGACCGCCTCGCCGATGAGCGCGTCGGGGATCAGCCGGCCGGCGTCGGCGAGCTCCCACAGCGCATGGCAGAGATGCTGCGTGTAGAACGGATGCCCGTCGGTGAGCCTGACGACCTCGGCGATCTGTGCGTCGGAGATCTTGCGCTTCGCGTTGTGGAAGCGCTCCCAGATGAACGGCGCCCATTCATCGACGCCGATCCCGCCCAGCGGATAATGTCCGGCCGAGCGATACAGCGGTCGCGAGCCGTCGAGGAACATCTTCTGGATGAGGTGCTTGCGGCTGCCGAGGAAGATGAACGCGACGTCGCCCTGGTGCTGGATGATGCTCCGCAGGCGGCGCTCCACCAGGTCCGAGCCGTACTCCATGATCTGCTGGAACTCGTCGAGCACGATGACGACGCGTCGCTTTCCCTCGCGCGCAATCCGCGACGGCGCCGCGAGCACCTCGTCGAGCGCCTGGGCGACCTTCGCTCCGCGCTGCATCCCGAAGCTCACGACCGTCTTGCCTTCGGTATCGAGCGTCAGCGTCGGAGCCAGCCGGCCGAAGAACGTGCGGGCCGCGTCGAGGACCTTCTCGGGGGACGGCCCCATCGCCTCGGCGAGTCCGCGGGCGAGCGCCGCGACGAAGGACTCCTCGCCGTCGGTCGGCCAGAGGTCGACGTAGACCGGCAGGAACGATCGTTTGGGCAGCCGATCGAGAACGAGGCGGACGAGCGACGTCTTGCCCATTCTCCTCTCGGAGTACACGAAGAGCTTCTCGCCATTCTCCATGGCGCGGAGCAGATCGGCGCGCTCGCGCCGGCGGTTGCAGAAGGCGTCGCCGCCGACGACGCCCCCATACTGGAATGGATTCTTCATAGTACGCACGGTGCGTTACGCACGGCGCGTAACATACGGCGCCCGCCCGTCGCACCCGGACGCCGATGGCTCCGATGTGGGATGATCATTCGCGAACACTGCCCGCGCGGGGCCGCCCGGCCGCGAGCTCCGCATAGCGCCGTTGCTGTTCGGCGCTCAGGATCTCCTGCATCCGCATGCGCGCCCGCAGGTGCACGTAGCGGAGCTCGGTGCGCAGCCGGCCGATCTCGATCACGACCGGACGCACGGTCCAGTCACGCGGATCACCGACGGCGAAGAGGCTGTCGAGCCGCGTCTCCTGCTCGATGATCCCGCGGCCCAGTCGGCGCGCATCGTCGAGCGCGACTGACGCCAGCGCCTCGATTTCAGCGACCTGTTCGGCGCTGAGCACGAGCTCGGACGCGAGCGCGAGCGCCCGCGCGGGCTGCGGAAGTCCGGCGTGCTCGGCCGCCGCGGGCGAGATCGTCTCGATCCCCGCGCGCAGCTCCTCGATCGCTTCCGGGCTCAGCGACGATGGAATCGGCGGCTCCCGGCGCGGAGCGAGTATCGGGTCGAATCCCCTCGTTCCCTGTCCCAATACGAGCTCGGGCAGCAGCAGAAACGCTGCGACGAGGAGCATGCGGCTGATCATGTCGAGCCTGTCGTGAATCACTGGGGGGGAGCAGCCGGCGCGGCGGAGGAGCGCGGCCAGTGCTCTGTTTCGCGGTGGTAGACCTCCACGGCGATCTCCGGAAACGTGCTCCGGAGCGAGCGCGCAAGGCGCTCGGCGAAATATACGGAGCGGTGCTGTCCTCCCGTGCAGCCGAAGCCGACGGAAAGATGATCGAAGCCGCGCTCGAGATACGCGCGCACCGCGCCGGAGACGATCGTCCACACCGACGCGAAGAACGGCTCGACGGCCTCCTCGCGCTCGAGGAAGTCGATCACGGGCGCATCGAGCCCGCAGAGCGGCCTGTACTCGTCATAGCGTCCGGGGTTGTGCAGCGCGCGACAGTCGAAGACGAAGCCGCCGCCGTGCGCGCTGGTCTCCTCCGGATACCCCCGCTTGTAGCTGAAGCTCCGAACGCTCACGGTCAACCGCTGGCGCCCCTCACTTGCTGACGCGTCGGGCGACGGACTCGACGAATTCACCGGGCCTCCCGCGCTCGAAACGGGTGCTCCGCCCGCGGAGGGCGCAGCCGCCTCCGCTGCGTGCGCGAGCGCGCCCGGCTCGGCGATGCGCGCGAGGACCGCGGTGAGCTCCGGCAGCTCCAGCGGCAGCGCGCCCGCGTCGAGGATCGCCGCGATGTTGCGCACGGCGAACGGGACGCTCTCGAGGAAGTGCGGCCGTCGCTCGATGTAGCCGCGGAAGCCGTAGGCGCCGAGCTGCTGCAGGATGCGCACGATGACGTAGCCGCGGTAGAGCTCGACGAACTCGTCGCGATCGACCGCGAGGTGATCGCCGAGCGCGCCGATGTAGTGCTCGAGGAGCTCCTCGCGCACGGTCGCCGGCAGCGCGGCCTTCGAGCTGTACAACAGCGACGCGACGTCGTACTGCAGCGCGCCGCGCCGCCCGCCCTGGTAGTCGATGAACCACGGCTCGTCGCCGCGCATCATGATGTTGCGGGGCTGGAAGTCTCGGTAGAGGAAGTGACGGCGGTCGGCGCGCAGCAGGAACTCGGTGAGGCGCTCGAAGTCAAGCTCCAGCCGGGTCTCGTGAAACGGGATCGCCGTGAGCTTCAGGAAATCGTACTTGAAATAGTTGAGATCCCACATGATCCCGCGCCGGTCGAACTCACGCACCGGATGCGCCGCGTCGAAGTCGACGACGCGTCCGCCCTCGACCTGGAACCGTGGCAGCAACTCGAGCACGCGACGGTAGGCCGGCAGCATCGAGGCGGGGAACTCCTCGCCGGATCGTTCGCGAACCGTGGCATCGAGCAGGGTAGTGTCGCCGAGATCCTCTTCGAGATAGATCCCCTGCTCCAGCCGCTCGGCGACGATCGCCGGCACCGGCAGACCGATCGAGCGGAAGGATGCGGTGAACGAGACGAACGCCCGGTTCTCCAGATCGTCCGGACCGTGAAAGCCGATGAGGCTGCGGCCGTCGGCATCGCGCAGTCGCCAGATCCGGCGATCAGATCCATGCGCGCGCAACGGCTCGATCGAAGCCGGCGCTCCGAAGTGCTCGGTGAACAACGCGACGATATTCGACGCGCGCGCAGCATTTTCACCGTCGAGAGACTTGTTCATTCGAAGGTTCGTGATAAGTTGTGCCAGCTTCATCGCTCCGGGAAGCGCCACACCGGATCGATGGCGATGAAGCTGTGTCTCCGACCCACCTCTGCAAGGATGCGCCCCCCGCGCCTCTCTGGTGATCCATCAATCCCCCGTTGTCAATTTCGGACGGACCTGCGGCACTCGCTCCTGACGTCAGGATCTCCGTGCCCACGGTCGGCGTCGTTTTCGTCTCGACCGGATCTAGTGCCCAGAGACGGTCGACCGGCGCGGGTCGAGTTCCCCCCCCCCACTCTTCCCGGACGATGCCGCCATGCCTGACGCGCGAACCGCGGGTCCGTCTGTTATTCGGTGTCATGACTCTGTCATGCGCGGTCGCTAGGTTGGGCGCCGTGTCCTGCGACGATTACTCCCCGCATCGATCGTATTCGGCTCGTGCCGTCCAGCCCACATCGAGCAGCATCACGCGAGACAGAGCAGTGCTTGTGGTACCGAACGCCCGGTGGTGCCGGCGCGATGGTAGCACTGGAGCCTGACGAGGTTTCTCCCTCCCAGAACGGCGCATTGGGCGATGCGCTGGAGAGACCGGAATTCGTTTCCGATTTCCCAGGCGGATCTGTCGCTCACCGGGCCGTTCGGCACGAGCCCTTGTTTTACGTCCACCGCCAGCGCGCACATTCCCGCAGCTACTCCTTCACTTCGTCGCCGAAGCGGATCTCCGAGACGTTCTCGAGCGTCGTCCAGAAGCGCTGGGCGTTGCGGTCGTCGTTCTCGTCGAGGTCGCGTCGCACCAGGGCGATCGCCCGCAGCTCGGGATCGACGCCGATCACCTGGCAGGAGATGATGCGTCCGGGGAACTCTCGATGCGCTATGCCTACCACCGTGCCGACCAGATCACTGATTCTCATGCTGTAGCTCTGTTGAAGGTTCGCGGTGACCGGCGAAGGAGCCGGCCGTTGACCGAACGAGCAAGGGATTCCGGTGCAGTGCTCCGGAATCCCTTGCGATCGTCGACGATGATGATCGTGCTCAGACGCCTTCGAGGACGCCGTTGCGCTTCTTCGAGGTGCCGTTCGCGACGGTCTCGGTCGTGATGCGCTGCTCGTAGCCGAGCTCGCCGACCCATCGGGTGCGGTCGAACGTCTCGAGGTTCTTGTTGCACACGATCTGGAAGCAGGTCGAGTTGCCCTGCGCCGCGATGTGCACCGACCAGCCGAGGAACACCTGCCACAGGCGGAACCAGAACTGTCCGTACTTCGACTCGGTCTCGGCCTGATGGCGCATCCAGTTGTCGTACCAGCGCGCGATCGTGATCGAATAGTGGATGCCGATGTTCTCGACCGAGTGGATCTCGAAGCCGACCTTCTCGAGGTTCTTGACGACGAAGCTCAGCGGCATGCTCGCGTCGGCGCCCGAGAAGATGTACTTGCTCATGAACAGACCCCAGACCAGGCTCTCCATGTGAATGCCCGCCTTGAGTCCTGCGATCTGCAGGAAGAACAGGCCGTCGTCGGCGAGCATGCCGTGGATCTGGCGCATGAACCGGCGGAAGTTCTTCACGCCGACGTGCTCGGCCATCTCGAGGCAGGAGATTTTGTTGTAGGTCTGCTGCGGGATGTCGCGGTAGTCCATGCGGAGGATCCGCGCGCGGTCCTGCACGCCGGCGGCGGCGATCTGCTCGGTGCCGTAGGCGGCGCCCTGATGGGCGATCGTCACGCCGGTGGCGTCAGCGCCGCGGTTGCGCGCGGCGTACGTCGCGAGCGTGCCCCAGCCGCAACCGATGTCGAGCATGCGCTCGCCCGGCTTGAGCTGCAGCTTGTCGCAGACCAGCGCCATCTTCTGGTCCTGTGCGGCCTCGAGCGACTGGTCTTCATCGACGAAGAACGCGCTCGTGTAGATCATGCGCGGACCGAGGAACCAGTTGAAAAAGTCGTTGCCGCGATCGTAGTGATCCTGGACGATGCGCTCATCCTGCTTCTTCGAGTGGATCGTCACCTCGGGGATGAACCGGGTGAACAGGAATTTGAAATGGTCGGCGACGAGGCGGTAGCGGGCGAACTCGGTTCGCCGGGCGATGAACTCCTTGAAGTCCCCCTCGATGTCGATACGCCCGTGGATGTAATCCTCGATGAGCGTCGTGATCGGCACCCGTCCGCCCTTGTAGCGCGACTGCACCTCCGGCTTCGGCACGATTGCCGGCGCGTTTCGAACGTCGTTGACCATAGATCTCCCCGTGCCCGCGCCGATGCGCCGGCAACGCTAGTGGTTGTGAAGGGTGCTTCAATGCTCCGTCCGACGGCGGCTGCCGCGCGGCACCGAACCATCGAAGCGCGTGTGAGGCAATGCGGGCAGAGTCACGGCAAACGGCGTTCCCAGGCCGTCGCCGGCACACCTCGCCGGCACGCGACGCCGCCGGCCGACACCGTCGGTCGCGGCCCGCCGGTGCGGGCGATCGCTGCAAACATTCCTCACGAGTGCGCCCATGATACCACGCGATCGTGACATTCCCTACTGTCACGCGCGTCCCGCGTGCGGTGATCGCTCCGGCCGCTCGCACCTGCACCAGACCACCGGGGCGACCGCGTTGTCGCGCCCGTGAAGAAAAATCTCGCCGCAGGCAATACGCCCTGTCACCTCGCGTCGACGTATCTGCGCCGGTCGTATCTCCGATGGCGCCAAGTGCTGCGCGGAATTCTATCCAGGGAGATCCTTCGCGCGAATGTGCCTACCCTGATCCCACGGAGGTGATCCTGTGTCTAGTAAAACTATGGGAGCCTTCGGCGACGCCTGCTAGCACCATGCTGGTCTAAAGGCTCCCGATGTTCTTGGGCCCCGTCCTGATCTCACGATCGGGATGGGGCCCTGCTTTTTGCGGCGATGACAGAGGCACGCACCGGCGTGCTATTTTCGCGGGCTCGAATCGATGCGCCGCCTCTCCGCGCGGATGCTCGCGATGTCGGGTGCCTCGACATCTCCGCGATTATCGCCAACTTACACGTCGGTCTCCGCCGGGCTCCGTTGCGACGGAGCTGCCGGCGAGGCGCGCGGCGCATCGTCTGATGCCGCGCGCCGAGGTCCACATCCCCCACACACACGAGCGTATCCATGCACATATCATACACGGGGTGTCCATGACACGCATTCGCTTCACCGTACTTCTCCTGGCGCTGGCATTGGCGCCGTCGGCGGTCTCGACCGCTGCACTGACCGACTACCTGTTCGCCGTCCGCTCGGGCGCGGCGCTCGACACGACCGGCGCCACGACGATCTGGGCTTCGGC
Organism: Kapaibacterium sp. (SeqCode); assembly: GCA_035539855.1. Taxonomy (GTDB): domain Bacteria; phylum Bacteroidota; class Ignavibacteria; order OLB7; family OLB7; genus DATLHO01. The sequence continues at coordinate 9,395 of DATLHO010000187.1, forward strand.
GCCGGGATCCGGAGGCATCACCAACCAGGTCGTCTCCATCGCGCTCCCCTTCCCCTTCGACCTCGACTACCAGACCTACACGCAGGCCTCGGTCAGCAGCAACGGCGTCGTTGGCTTCGGCGTGCCGAACGTCACGAACTCGGCGAACAACCGGCTCGCGACGACCGCGACGCCGATCATCGCGCCGTGGTGGGATCAGCTCCGCATCGCCGGCGGCGCCGGCTGCTGGAGCGCGCGGGTCAGCCACGTGACGATCGGCCTCGCGCCGAACCGCATCTTCGTCATCGACTTCAGCAACGTCGAGATCGTCCGCATCATCGGGGCGCCGACGCGCGGATCGTTCCAGGTGCGGCTCCATGAGACGACCAACCGCGTCGAGCTCTGGTACGGTCGGATGACGCCCTGCGACGACTGCCTCGGCTCCGGCCAGTGCGCCAACACCTCGGCCTCAATCGGCCTTGCGCGTGGCGCCGGCAACTTCATCAGCGTCAGGCCGAACGCCGACACCGCGACGATCAGCACGACGGTCGCGCTCGACTCGATCAACCTCAACGGCGTGCACTCGATCGACTCGGCGACCATCTATCAGTTCACGCCCGGCTTCCGTCGCCTCGAGCTCTGGTCGAGCTTCAACCCGGTCGGACCCTCGAGCCCGCTGTTCGCGCAGACGTTCTCCTGCGCCGGCGACGTCGCGATGAGCGTTCCGCTGTCGATCCACAATCCCGGCACGCTCGCGATGACCGTACGCTCGATCGACCTCTACCGGCTCGACACGCTCTTCCAGCAGGGCACGCCGTCGCTGCACCTGCTGCGCGACGCGCAGGCCCGGCCGATCGCGACGCAGGACTATGTCGTCACCGCAACGCCCGGCGGCGCGCCGATGCCCGTCAACACGCCGCTGTCGACGCCGATCGTCGTCGCTCCGGGAGCGACGCAGACGGTGTACGTGACCTTCGTCGGCCAGGAGCCCGGACGCCGCTACGCGCGGATGTTCGTGCGCACCGACGCCTCGGGAGTCAGCGGCATCGACACGAACTACTTCGGACCCGGCGTTCCGCAGACGATCACCAGCGGACTCGTCGCGGTCGACCTTCTCGGCGAGGCGCTCGGCGCCTGGCTCGCGGCGACACCCGAGGGCGCGAAGATCCGCACGGTCGTCTTCCAGGACACGCGTGCCGGTGACACCAGCTATGCCGAGCTCATCATCGCCAACGCCGGCGCCTGCGACCTGCGCATCAACCGCAGCCGCATGCGCATCTTCTCGGGCGACGTCAACGAGTTCGCCATCGTCTCGCGCTTCCGCCACACGACCTACGACGTCGCCACCGGCGACGACGTGCTCGGCATCGGACAGAGCGACACGATGGTCTTCCGCTTCACGCCCGTGCGCTCGGGCACGCGCCTGGCGACGCTGTTCATGCAGACCAACGACTCGACGCTCGGCGTGCCGGGACTGGTCGAGCGCGGCTCGAAGTACATCGACCTCTTCGGTCGCGGTCGCGCCGGACTCGACGCCCGTCCTCTCGTGCTCAACACGGTCATCGTCGGCAGCTTCGTCAACGGCGTCGTGACGCTCGAGAACAGCTCGATCGCCGCGGTCGACATCGCGTCGATCACGTTCTCCGGAGGCGACTCGGCCGAGTTCGCCGAGGACGCATCGAACCCGTGGCCCACGGGCAACATCCGCGTGCTCGGCGGCGGCGTGCTGCGTCTTGGCGTGCGCATGACGCCGACCGGTCAGCCCGGCGTGCGCCGCACGACGATGGTGATCGTCACGACCACCGGCGACAGCGCCCGCGTCGCGATCCAGGGCGAGGCCGGCACCGCGCAGCTCGTGATCGGACCGTCGACGCTCTTCGAGAACGTCACCGTGCCGGTCGGCGGATCCGTCCGCCGGACGATCGTGATCTCGAACGTCGGCACGCTGCCGGTTCGCCTGCAGATGCCGGTGCTCTCCGGAGTCGACGCCGGCAACTATCGCCTTGGCCCACTGCCCCGTTTGGATCTCGAGCCCGGTCAGACCGAGTTCCTCGAGGTCACGTTCGCGCCGACCGCGTCCGGACAGAGCTCGGCGGAGATTCGCTTCAGCTCGAACGCGGGACCCGACCAGATCGTCACGCTCGGCGGCGACGCGCTGCGCGTTCGCGGCAACGACGATCCGACGCTGACGGGCGGAACGATCGGAGGCGGCTCGACGCCGATCGACGCGGCGAGCGCGCCGGTCACGGGCCGGCCGCGGCCGGTCAACGACGGCGGGTCGTCGCTGCGGTGAGAGCCTCGGCGAGCGAACGCGGCCCGCGCATTGCAGTGGCGCCGCTGAACCTGTACAACTGGAGGATACCGACATGCCAGCAATGGCCATCATGCGCAGCGTGCTCCTTGGCGGCGCGCTGCTTCTGAGTCTCGCAACACTGCCCGCCTGCCGGACGCTCACGGCCGGCAACGGCGTTCTCACCGGGAGCCTGAACTACCCTTCGGGCGTTCCCGCCGGATCGATGGCGACGATCGAGCTCGTGCGCATCGAGACGGGGATGGCTCCGACGCTGATCACGCGCACGTCGGTTGCCGCTTCGCCGGTGTCGCCGACGCCGTTCGTGCTCAACTACGATCCGACCGTGATCAACCCGCAGATCACGCACGCCCTGCGCGCGATGATTGCGGCGCCGGGCGGCGCGGCGATGTATGCCACCGCCGGCGACGTGCCGATCACGTTCGAGGGAGTGCCGATCGCGCTCGACCTCTATGGGGCGACCGGTGGATCGTCGACATCGCCGGGCGGCACCACGAGCACGCCGCGACGCTGATCGACGGACGGACGAAGAACACACGGGGACCGCGAACGCCACGGCGAGCGCGGTCCCCGTGGCGTTTCGAGCAGGCCGCGGAGGCGGCCGGACGATCGAGCCGGGTACGGCCCGGGGTATAGGAGATCGCTTCGGCGCCGCTATATTCCCGACATGGCAGCGCGGAGACGGCCGTTCGACGGCGCGATCCACCTCCGGCGCGACGGTGGACTGCATAGCACGACGTACCCATGGGACTTGCAGACGACCTCGAGTCGAATCTCGACGAGCTCTACCAGGAGACGGTCCGGGCCGATGCGGACGATGCCTTTGCCGTGGCGATCGCGGCGAGCGTGCGCCGGCTGATCGGCGCATCGGCGCCCACGCTCCAGATCGTGCGACGCGCGGACGACCAGCCGCACGCGCAGGGCGCCGGCGACGCGATCGCCGAAGCCGTCTGACCATCACCCTCCGATCCCCTTGGCCACGACCGCGCCGGCGGCCTCGACGACCTTGCGGACGAAGGGACTCACCATCGCGCTGCCGACCCAGGTCGCCATCGTCGGGATGTTCTCCTTGACCCAGTTGATCGCCAGTTGCAGGGTCGACGGGGATGGCTTCTCCTTGCCCACCTCCTTCTCGAGCGTCGAGACGGTAAGCTGCGCCGCGGCCTGGTCGGCCTCTGGGACCTCGGTCGCAATGCGGGCCTTGAGCTCCTCGAGCAGCCTGCGCATCTCCTCGCGATCGTCGTCGGTGATCGGCTCGGTCGCGCCGATCGTCTGTTCCTGCCGGATGTTCGTGCCGACGGCCACCTGGCCCCGGTTCTCGCCACTGAAGGTCGAGTTGATTCCTCCCTGCGGGATCTCGTCGTCGGGTGCGCTCATCGTCGTCTCCTCGGTGGTGTGTTGTTGGATGCTCATCGCAGGATCACCTGTTGCTGCTGCACGGTTACCGCGGCGCTCGCGGTAGCGGCGCCCGGCGATTCGGTCCGCGCGGTGATCACGACGGTCGTCGCGCTCGCGGGATAACCGACCCTGAAGCCGAACTCCGCAGCGGTCGCGCCCGGCGCGATCGTCACGCTTTTCGGAACGGCGACGAGCTTCGGATCGCTGCTCTCGAGCAGCACCGTGACCCCGCCGCGCATGCCGCGCGAGATACCGACCGTTGCGCTGGACTTGCCGCCGGAGCGCGGAACGTCGAGGATGTTCGCGGCCGGTCGCAGCGTCAGGCGGAACAGGGGCGGCTGCGGCGTCGGATCGGGTCGCGGATTCGCGACCGGCAGCAGCACGAGCGACGCGGACACGTTCGTCGACGCGAGCGACGCGGTGATCGTCGCCGATTGCCGCGCACGCACCGGCGTCGTTCCGATCGCGAAGCCGGCGCCGGTCGCACCCGCCGGCACGTGCACGCGATCGGGCACACGCACCGACCGCGAGCCGCTGCGCAGCAGCACGTCGACTCCACCTTCGGGCGCCGGAGCGCTCAAGCGCACCGATCCCTTTGTCATGGCTCCGCCGTTCACGCTTGGCTCGCCGAGATCGAGTGCGACGAGCGACACCGCGACGTTCTTCGGCACGACGACCACGCTCGCGGTGATCGTGCGATCGTCATGGGCCGCCGCGACGCGGATCGTTCGCTGGCTCCGCACCTGGGGAAGCGTCACGACGGTCGACGCGCGGTCGCCCCCTCGCGGCACCACGAGCGTCGAGGCGACGACGACGTCGCGATCGGACGCCCGCAGGCGCACCACCTCGTCGTCGTCGACGGGTCCGTCGAAGCGCACCTCGAGCCGCGCGCGGGCGCCGCTCTGCAGCGTAGGTCGCTCGAACAGCGCGGAGACGAGTCCCGCAATCGTGCGCTCGCCCATGCCCGCCCCGATGAGCTGCACGACGGCCGCCTCGACCGTGTCGTCCGGCGTGTCGACGACGAGCACGCCGGTCTGCGTGCGATCGGCCGTCGGATCGTAGCGCAGCGTGACGGTCTGCTGCATGCCGGGCTCGAGCGTCATCGACGTGATCGTGTCGGCAATCGCGAACGGCGGCTCCGGCCGCGTCAGCACGAGCATCATCGATGCGTTGCCGGCGTTGACCACGGTGAGTCTCCGTGTCGCGAAACTGTCGACCGCGACGACGCCGAAGTCGATCGCGGCCGTGTCCACGACGAGCCGAGGCGAGCCGATGACGCTGTCGATGGGCGCGAGCACCGCCATCGGCGCGACGGTGTCCGTGTTGGAGTAGCGCGATACGTCGTCCCCGGCGAACGCTCGCACGCGGTAGATGTGTCGAAGTGACGGATCGATCCCGCGATCCATGAAGAAGGTCTGCGCCGCGGGCGTCGTGCCGATCGCCTCGAACGCCCTTCCATCCGTCGCGCGCTCGACGGTGAAGCCTTCCTCGTTATCGGCGCGATCCTCCCACGAGACCTGCACGATCGTGCTGTCGTCGGGCGTGCGCTCGGCCGAGAGCGCGGCCGGCGGCGCGATGTCGTAGATGCCGCGCATGTAGAACAGCAGCGCGATCAACGCGACGATCGCGACACCGATGATGATGAACGCCTTGCGCATCGAGCCGGTATCGACCGGAGTCCCGATCGGCACGAGCATGCCGAGATTGTGGCGCGTCACCTCGGCTCCCTCCTCGTCGCCGAGCTCCTCGCGAATCGTCAGCGCCTGGCGAAGCTGTCGCTCCGCCGAATCGTTTTCACCCAGCGCGAGCGAGCGCGATCCCCCCTGATGCAGCGCCCACGCCTCGACGGTGCGATCGCCCGTCCGGCGCGCGGCCTCGAGCGTGCTGTCGAGCAGCGACTTCCTCGCGCCCCACCGCGCCGTGGTACCGAGCATCCCATCGGACCACGCGACCAGTGGCAGCGACCGCGCGAAGAGTGCGCCGGCGATTCCCCATCCGGCCGCAAGCAGCACGGCGCGGAGATCGCGGGAGCCGTCGAGCGAGTGCGCGGAGCGACCTTCGACGGATCCCTCGCGCTCGATCGTCGCGGCGAAATGTTCAACCGCACGCTCGCGGATCGCAGCGAGCCCCGTTATGGGAACCGCGAGCGCGACGACGTCGGCGGGGATTCGATAGGTCTTCTCCTGCTCGTCGACGAGCTCGACGAGATCGCGCACGTCGAGCGCCTCGAGCACGGTCAGAGCATCCGGCACCGCGGTGATCGCAGCGATGTGCGCCGCGGCGACGGGCGTGCGTCCGAAGGCGCGCACCGCGTCGAGCACGCTGCGCTCAGCCTCGCTCAATCCGGAGATCGCACGAGTGAGGATTGCCTCGCGCGTCCTCGCGCGAGCTGCGGCGGTTCCGTTCGGAGTCTTGTCGGTCGTCGCGCCGCCTGTCGATTCACTCGTTGTTGTGCCGCCCGTTGTAGTGGCACCCGTTGTTGTGGCGCCCGTTGATGTGGCGCCCGTTGTAGAGCCACCTGTTGACGGGCCGCTCGTCACCGTTCCGCCTTCCGCCGTGCCGAGGGTCGGCGCCGCGAGCGGGATTCCCTCGGCGCGGGCGTACCGGGCGGCCTTGACGATCTGGCCGGGGTTGCCTTCGGTCGCCTCCCACAGCGCGCGCGCCGCTTCGAGCTCGCCGGCGTCGACCATGCGGCCGAGGGCGGACTGCATCAGCAGGAGCGCTTCGGCGAAGGGAAGGCCCGCCAGCGGAACGCTCTCGACCTCGCCGGCGACGCGAGGCGCATCCCCGGCGAAGACGAGCGTCGATTTCGGAACGGAGTTCGTCAGGCGCTCGAGCTCCTCGCCGCTGAGCGCGACCTCGTCGACGAGGACGAGCGCGCACTTGTCGGCGAGCGCCAGGCGCAGCTCGGCCTCGTTCGGGTGATAGGGGATCTCGTACTCGTAGAAGGTGTCGTAGAGGTACTGCAGCACGTCGTCGAGCGACTCGTCGCGATCGTCGAGGTAGACGATGCCGTCGCGGCAGTAGGCGCCGGTGGCGTTGTGCGCGAGATAGCGGAGCATGGCGGTCTTGCCCTGGCCGACCTCGCCGCAGAGTTCGACGGTCATCGCCGATTCCAACGCGCGGCCGGCCGCGGCGCGCTCGGCGTCGCGATCGAGGAACGTGTGCATGCGCTTCGGCAGCACGCTCACGGGCACCGGCCGCGGCCGGGGACGCGCGGGCTCCTCCGACGCCTCGACGTAATCCCCGTGGACGGTCCACTGAACGATGTTGCTGCCGACGGCGACCTGACCGCTGTTCTCGCCGGTGAAGGTGCTCTCGATCGATGCGCCGACGGGCGTTGCCGCCGGTGGCGGATCCGTCTGCGACCGTGTGGTGCGTGGCGTACCGGGCTGCACGAAACCTCCTGCAGAGTCGTGTTGGGGAAATGCAACGAGGAGGGGGATCGATCGTGGCGCCGCCGACCCTGGACCGGCCCGGCGCCACCGCGGCAATGTAGCGCGCGACGCATTGGCGACCAACGTCGCCGGCCCATCAATGGCACAGCCCCCGGAGCTCGTGGAGCGCCGGGGGCTGTGTCGTTCGTGCGAAGTCGTTTGCAGAGCGTCAGGCGAGCTCGGGCACGGCGGTCGCGATGCGCTGATCGTGCATCAGCAGGTGACCGCACGTCTCATCGAGCTCCGTCAGCGCTGCGGCGCCGGCGTCGGTAAGCTCCCAGGCGCCCTCGCTGCGTCGTCGCACCAGGCCGATGTAGGCGAGGTCCTCGACGACCGGCAGCACGCCGCTCGGGAGCACGTGGCGATGGCTGATGCGGACGAGCACCTCGTGGGTCTTCCGCATTCCGAAATGACGATGGATGTCCTTCAGGCTGAGCATAGTCGTGGCCGATGGGATGAATGTGGTCCCGAAACGTACGGCTCGCGGATGAAGGCTCTATGAAGGAATGATGACGGATGTCATGTCCGGAGAAAAATTTTCGAGGGGGCTTGACACGTCCCCGGGCTTGCTTACATTTGTACCGGCCGTTTCACGTGCCCACAGGGGGCGGCCACAAGTCCGCGCGGTTCTTCCGTGCCAGGAGCTCCGAGCGGCATCAGCCGGCCACGCACCAGAGGCCGGCATCCGGGTTTCCCTTGCCAGGGGCTTCCCGCCGCGCCAGAGTGGGCCCGACGGAGATCGACGTCCGGTGCTTCGAGGTCCAGCAACATCGGTCTGACTAGCCGGTGTTGGTAACTCCAAGATTCAACCCGTCCGCCGGTTGACGCGGGCCCACATGGCCCTCCACCCTTCTCGTCCGTTCCCTATTCCGAAATGATCACCGGTCGCGTCGCTATGCGTTCGCCGCAGCGCACGCGAAGCATGTACCATCCGGCGGGCAGATCTCCCAACGTCATACGGAGGATTCCGACGCCGGTGGCCGGGGTCGTTTCGTCCAGCCGCGCCACACTTCGACCGGTCGCCGTGAAGAGCTCGATCGAAGCCTCGGTCGATGGCTTCGACCGCATCCGTACCGCCAGCGTTCCTCCCGATGCCCACGCCGAGACGTCGAGGACGTCGCGGCAGACCGCGCCGTCCGCGGGCGCGGCGCTCACGTCCGATGAGTCCGACAGTCGCAATACTCCACCTCCCTGAATGCCCACATAGACCGTCCCGTCGTACGCGACGACGATCGACGAAACGGTGCGGCCCTCGATGCCGCGCCTGATCGACGTGACGCTATCGTCGTCATCGACGACGTGCACCACCGCGACGCCGCCGACGAGGACGTGACCCGACGAATCGTGGGCGAGTCCCCAGAGGCTGGTCGGTTCGATCGGCACACCCGTC
>DATLHO010000188.1:0-29683 GCA_035539855.1 Kapaibacterium sp. (SeqCode)
TAGTTCCTTGTCGTATCCTCATCCGGCCCAACGACCGGATGGTGTTCTTGTGCTGCGAACACTGTTCTCTTTCTTCCCTCGAGCTCAACGGCCACTCGCTCTCGCGTGGCGTCCGATGCGCTCGATCACCTGAATTGTCAAAGGACTTCCTCTTTCGAGGTCTCTCTTTCGAGAGCCTTCCGTTTCGCTCGTTCGCCGAAGCGACGCGCTCAATCCGGAAGGGCTTCAAACATACCGCTTTCGTCAGCAGAGAATCAAGGGGCGAGTTGTAAGAGATTTGTAAGTCTCGATCTCGCGGCAGGCTCTTCTGAAGGTGGTTCGCGGGCCCCCGAAGGAGCCTCGAAGCGCGGTTGTCGCAGTTGTCCGTCGGGCGCCGAAACGCCCCCGTTCCCTGCTGAAGAGAAACACAACTTACGGCACGACGGTCCGCGCGTGAAAGCGCTCTCCTGTAACGAGATGCACGTATGGCGGAGCCGGTCGGACCCTCGCCGACGAAGCGCTCGGGCAACGCGCGTGGGGCGCCTGCGAGTCGCGCTGGCGGCGCTTTGCCGGGGCGACGGAGCCGCGTTACCTTGGTCGCTTTCAGAGCGCCGTGCACCGCCCTTGCGGCGCACGGCCCGCGCGGCAGGTTCCCCGATTCAACGCACTATCCCGGAGACTCAGAAGTCATGGCCGATCAGAGCGCCAACGAGCGCGCCCTCACCTACTGGGACTACATCAAGCTCGACGAGCTCCTCTCGCTGCAGCAGCCCCGCACCGCCGCCCACGACGAGATCCAGTTCATCGTGGTCCACCAGACATTCGAGCTCTGGTTCCGCCTCGCGATCCATGAGCTGCGCGGAGCGCTCGAGGCGCTCGCGAAGAACGACCTGCAGCAGGGCGCGCACCTTCTCAAGCGCGTCGCGGTGATCCTGCGCACCTCGCTCAACGGCTTCGATCCGCTGATGACCATGACCATGCAGGGCTACGCCGAGTTCCGCGACGCGCTGCATCCGGCGAGCGGCTTCCAGTCGTCGCAGTTCCGCATCCTCGAGATCCTGCTCGGCATCGAGCGCGTCACGTCGAAGGAGGATCAGGCGAAGGAGCGGTTCTACTGGGAGGCTGCGGTGCAGACCGGCGAGACGTTCACCAACTTCATGGCGAAGTACCAGGAGCAGCTTCTGGAGGATTACGAGACCGCGAAGGAGCAGAACCTGCGGCGCACGATGCTGCGACTGACCGAGACCGCGACCGGTCTGCAGGGTGTCGCCGCCTACCGCCACATCTTCGCCAACCGCGACGAGCACCCGCTGCTGCTGTCGCTCGCCGAGTCGGCGCGAGATCTTCAGCAGGCCGTCATGGACTTCCGGCTCAGCCACCACAAGGTCACCGTCTTCACGATCGGAGCGCATGCCGCCGGCACCAGCGATTCGCACAAGGATCCGGTCCCGAGCTGCGCGCACTACCTCGCGAACGTCATCCGCGAGCACTCGGAGATCTTCCCGGAGCTCGAGGAAGCGATCACGAACTGACGGCGCGACGAACGTGAACAGAATCGCGAAGGCCCGGACACAGCGTCCGGGCCTTCGTCGTTGGAAGAGGTCTCGTTGCGATCTGCTTCGCTATGGTCGCGGCATCACGCGCTCGATGACGACGTCGTTACCGGAACGCAGCACCGCCCACACGGCGCCGGTCGCGATGCCCCGTCGCTCCCACTGCACGTCGTGCATGCCTGCGGCGCGCCAGCCGTCGACGAGCGTCGCGATGCGTCGGCCCGCATTGTCGTGGATCGCGAGCACGGTGCGCGCGCCAGCCGGCAGCACGAACCGCATCGTGCAGCAGTCGGCGCCTCCGTTGCCGGCGATCGTCATCGATGTGCGCGCGCGGGCGGCCGCGTCGCTGACCGCCGACGACGGCCCAACGATGATCGGGCCGGATACTGCACGGCAGCCGTCGGCGTCCGTGATCGTGACGGTGTAGATGCCGGGCACGAGCGCGACATGCGTCGCGCCGGTCGCACCGGCGATCGGCTCGCCGTCGATGCTCCATTGATACGAAGCGCCACCACTCGTCGACAGCGTGTCGCCGCGACGCGTGACGACGGGACTCGGCACCGGTGGCAGGGCAATCACCGCGAGCGGCGCCGTCTCACCGGCGCAACCGCCCGCGAGCGTCACGGCGACGGAGTAGCTGCCGGATCGGCTCACGACGATCGCGCGCGTCGTGTCGCCGGTCGACCAGCGATAGCGCGCATAGCCCTCCGGCGCAACGAGCCGCACGCTGTCGCCGGCGCACAGGCGCGTCGAGCCCTCGGCGACGATCGGCAGCGGAGCGACGCTCGCAGCGATCGAGGTGCGCAGAAGGCTGGTGTCGCCGATCGTCGCGTCGGCGCCGTCGACGACGCGAAGCCACACGCTGTCGGAGCACACCCTCGGAACGGTCCATCGATGCGTGAGCACGTCAGCGGCGAGATCGGCGGCGATCGTGAACCACGTGCGACCGTCGTCGGCGCTGTACTCGACGTCGTAGGAGCTGACGCCGACGGCGTTCCAGGTGATGTCGATCGTGGTGTCGGCGCGCACGCGCGTGAGACGTCCGCGAGGATTCGTCAGTACGATCGTCGGAGTCGCGGGCGACCGCCGGCACGGCGCGAGCTCGACCTCCTGACGCATCACCGCCGCCACGCGCGGCGTGAATCGCAGATCGACCTTCCAGTCGTCGAATCCTCCGCCGTTCGACTTCTGATTGATGCCCATGCAGTAGCTCATGACCGACCCGGTGCTCGGGATCGGGACGATCGGCGCGGCATGGCACGCGTCGCCCATCCCGAACTCCTGGCTGTCGCGCGTCATGCACGTGTCGAGCGCGGGGCTCCACCAGCAGTCGTGCGTGTGCCGCGCGCCGAAGTTGTGCCCCGTCTCGTGCGCGACGATGTAGGCGTCGTACGTGAAGGCGAACGTCGGATAGCTCAGCACGCCGCGTGGCGAGCTCATCGCGTAGCCCGTCTCGCGCGAGCAGATCACCGTCGCGTTGCCGTCGACACCCTCTCCCCGGAACGCGATGCCACCGCCGCCCCAGTCCGATGCCGTGAAGATGTGCGCGAGATCGCGATCGACGTCCGCGTAGTTCGCGCGCCAGTATGCCGGCGCCTTCCCCCACAGCGCGTAGGCGTTGCCGGCGACCTGGTACGGATCCGCCGTCGTCCAGACCTTGATCCACGGTATGCGGAACGTCACGTCGATCTCGTCCTCGTACATCGCGCTGACCATCGACCACAGCGCAACGATGTAGCCGGTCGCCTTCTCGACCGTGCCTCCCGTGCGCCTGAGGAACTCCCCGTCCGCCTCGACGGCGACGCGCACCTCCAGCAGGTCGCGGCTCGCGAGTCGTGCGCCGCCTCGTCGGACACCGCCGCTTCGATAGCCTTTCGTGCCTTCCGCCAGACACGCCGCCGCAGCATCGCGCACGGCGTCGGGGAACGCGCGCTCCGCCGCGATCACGTGCTCACCGGCGACGGCGCCCTCGAGCGTGCTCGGTCCGATGACGAAGCGCTCACCGCCCGCGTGCTCGACGAAGCCGTAGATCTCCTCGCCCACCGCGACGATGAAGACGCGCGATCCCGCCTCCGCCGCGATCACGCCGCGCCACGCGCGCATCGAGGGGAGCGTGCCGGCGATCTCGCCGTCGCTCGTGCCGACGCGCACCCGCGTGCGAGCGTCGATCACCGCGCGCGCCGGCGCGAGCTCGATCGTGCCGAGACTCGTCGCGTCGATCGGGAAGCGATCGAGCGTGAGCACGCTCGAAGCGTGCGCAGCAGCGCGTAGCGCGGCAGCGTCGACTGCGAGCGATCGGATCGTGGCGTCGACGCTGGCGCGCGCCGTGACGAACGTCGACGCATCGACGCGTGTCGTGCTCGACGCCGGTGAGAGCTGCTGCGCGCGCGATGTGAGAGGTGTGAGCGATGCGCCCAGGAGCGCGAGGATGAGGAGGGTCGATCGACGGAGGAGACTATTCATAATAGTGAGGATGGATCGGCGAGAGTGTGCGAGCCGCCACGAAGATAGCGCGCGATCGTCGTCGTGATCGTCGTCGCGTTCATCGTCGTGTTCGTCGTCGCGATCGTCGTCGCGCGCATGGTCGCGATCGAGGTCGGCGATCGTCGTCTTGTTCGATCGCACTCGATGCGCGTCGTCGAGTGCGATCGCGATCACTTTGCGTCGATCGTCGCGCGAGGTCGTCGAGCGACGTCGCGCGCGCTCGTCGAGACGCTCGCGCGATCGCTCGTCGGCGATGCGCGCGCACGAGGACGCGAGAGCGCGATGCGCTGCAACCCGCATGAACACTGGGCTGCAGCGACGCGCGCACGACGCGCGGAGCGCGCAGCGCACGCATCGCACGCGCTCGCTGCTCGTCATCGCTGTCTCTGGAAGCCAGTGTTCATGCCCTGTTGCGGCTCGCGCCCGCGCAAAAAAAAATGCACATGCACGCGCAACACCTGCATCATGTAGCGTGTTCTGTTTTATGTTTGGCCCAACGTTGTAGCTCGCAGTCTATGGGTGGTCTCAATGGTCGTAAGATTCTCGTCGGCGTCACCGGCAGCATCGCAGCGTACAAGGCAGCGATCCTCGTCCGGGAGCTGATCAAGCGTGGCTCGGAAGTCCGAGTCACCATGACCGAGTCCGCTGCTCACTTCATCACTCCTCTGACCTTCGCCTCCCTCTCCAAGCACAACGTCGCACTGAGCATGTTTCCGCCGGCAGGGAGCGAACCGGACAGTGGATCGTGGCACATCGACTGGGCAACGTGGGCCGATGCGATGGTGATCGCGCCGGCGACGGCGGCGACGATCGGCAAGCTTGCGGCGGGCATCAGCGACAACGCGCTGACGGTGCTCGCGACGGCGCTCCGCGGGCGGCTTTTCATCGCGCCGGCGATGGATCTCGACATGTACGCGTGGCCCGCGCTCGAGCGCAACATCGAGACGCTGCGCGGCTTCGGCGCGACGATCATCCCTCCGGACGAGGGTGAGCTCGCGAGCGGTCTGGTCGGCATGGGTCGTCTTGCGGAACCGGAGACGATCGCGGATCTCCTCGAGCGCGAGCTCGGCGAGGCAACGTCACCGCGCGTTGCGCGACGCATCGTCGGACGCAGGGTGCTGATCACCGCGGGTCCGACGCACGAGCCGATCGATCCGGTGCGCTACATCGCGAACCGCTCGTCGGGGAAGATGGGATACGCGCTCGCGGAGGTCGCGCGCGATCGGGGAGCGGCGGTGACGATGGTGAGCGGACCGACAGCGCTCGCACGTCCGCACGGCATCGACATCGTCGACGTGACCACGGCCGATCAGATGGCTCTTGCAGTTGATGCACTGCTCGACGACTCCGACGTCGTCGTCGCAGCAGCAGCGGTCGCGGACTTCACGCCGACGACGCCGATGCGACAGAAGATGAAGCGTCGTGAGATGAGTGATCACGATATGAAGATCGAGCTGCGCGCGACGCGCGACATCCTGCGCTCGATCGGCGAGCGTCGACGCGATGACCAAGTCATCGTCGGCTTCGCGCTGGAGACCGCATCACTGCTGGAATCCGCGCGTGCGAAGCGAATCGAGAAGAAGTGCGACATCATCGTCGCCAACTCCGCGAGCGAAGAAGGTGTTGGTTTGGCATCAGATGTGAATCGCATAGTGGTCATATCGGAACGGGGCGAGATCGAGCTCCCGCTGATGAGCAAGCGCGAGTGTGCAGAGCGGATCTTCGACGAGATCGAGAAGCATCTCGACTCCGCCGGCGCCGAGCACGAAGCAGCGAGCAGCATGCATGGATGAGTCACTGAAGGACACGACGAAGCGATTCGCCGAACAGCAGTATTCGATGTTCGGAGAGATCGTCGTCACTCCTCGGTCGAAGCGCCCAGCAGCTCCCGCGATCACGACGACGCACGACGCTCCGACCGACGCCTCTCCGTTCCGCGACATCCTTTCGACGATTCCCGAGGAGTGGGTCAACGCCGTGTCGCTCGAGTCGCTCGAGCAGATGATCAGCACGTGTCAGAAGTGTCCGCTCGGACAGACGCGCACGAAGTTCGTCTTCGGCGTCGGCAACCCGAACGCGGACATCGTGGTGATCGGCGAGGCGCCGGGCGCCGACGAGGACCGCACGGGCGAGCCCTTCGTCGGTCTTGCCGGGCAGCTTCTCAACAAGATCCTGGAGGCGATCAACCTGCGGCGCGAGGACGTGTTCATCGCGAACATCCTCAAGAGCCGCCCTCCGGGCAATCGCACGCCGGAGCGCTTCGAGGTCGAGCAGTGCATGCCGTACCTGTACAAGCAGCTCGAGCTCATCCGGCCGAAGTTCATTCTCGCGCTCGGACTGACCGCGGCCAACACGCTGCTCGGTCGGAAGGCGAAGATGGGCGAGCTGCGCGGAGAGGTGCATGACTACCATGGCATCCGCGTGATCGTCACGTACCATCCGGCGGCGCTTCTGCGCAACTCGCAGTGGAAGCGTCCGACGTGGGAGGATGTCCAGCATCTGCGCCGACTGTACGATGAGTCGCGCGCCGAGACGTCCTGACCGAACGCATCGACAATCGTTGTTCGAGTATCAGTTCTTTCACAACTCGTTCGTTCACACGAACGTCCCGACCAATCGACCATTGACAGCTCCGCCATCGTGACGCCACATGATGGGCGGAGAATGTGGTGGATAGATCCTTTCGCATCAGCCCCGGCCAGGGCCGCGAGGGGGAACGGATGTTTCACAAAATCTCTGGAGAGCATCATGGCCTCAACCACGAAGACCTCGAAGGCAGCGGGCGCCCCCGCAGCCTCGAAGTCGTCGACAGCGAAGAAGGCTTCGGCCGCGAAGACATCGACGGCAAAGGGCAAGGCTCCGGCCAGGTCCTCTGCCGCCACTCGCAGCACCGCAGCCCGCACTTCGAAGGCGACCACCGGCTCGCGCAGCACTGCGTCGAAGACGATGAGCGCGACCAAGGGAGCGACCGCGACGCGCGGCGCTGCAAAGCCGGCGGCTGCACGTAGCACGGCTGCCAAGCGCGCGGGAACGACCGGCACGGGCCGGACCGCGGCGAGCAAGACGGCAACCGGCCGAGGCACCGCCAAGGCCGGCACCGCCAAGGCCGGAGCGGCCAAGGCGAAGGCAGCACCGAAGAGCCGCACCGCCGCTGCGAAGCCCGCAGCCAAGGGCGCGACCAAGGCAGCCGGTCGCACGACCGCAGCCAAGAAGGGAGCGGCCGCCGGACGCGCCGCAGCGACGACCCGGAAGCCGGCCGCAGCCGGCACCAGCCGCGCCGCGGCGAAGACCGGCTCGACGACCAAGGCTCGCGGCACGGCCAAGGCCGGCGCAGCCAAGAAGGGAACGGCCAAACCGGCCGCTCGCAAGAGCGGTACCGCCAAGGCCGCCGGTACGCGGACACCCGCTCGCAGGAGCGGCACGATGAGCCTCGCCAAGGCGGGCACGAGCGCATCGACCCGTAGCACGGCTGCCAAGGGCGGCGCGAAGAAGAGCGCGGCAAAGGGCGGCACGAAGAGCGCAGCCAAGGGCGGCGCCAGGAAGGCCGGCGCTTCGAAGGCAGCTGCCAAGGGCGGCGCCAAGAAGGCCGCGGCCAAGGGCGGCGCGAAGAAGGCTGGCGCTTCGAAGGGTGCAGCCAAGGGCGGCGCGAAGAAGGCCGCTGCCAAGGGCGGTGCGAAGAAGGCCGCTGCCAAGGGCGGCGCCAAGAAGGGCGCAGCCAAGGGTGGCGCCAAGAAGGCCGCTGCAAAGGGCGGTGCCAAGAGTGCTGCAAAGGGCGGCGCCAAGAAGGCCGCTGCCAAGGGCGGCGCGAAGAAGGCCGGCGCTTCGAAGGGAGCTGCCAAGGGCGGCGCGAAGAAGGCGGCAGCCAAGGGCGGTGCCAGGAAGGCCGGCGCTTCGAAGGGCGCAGCCAAGGGTGGCGCAAAGAAGGGCGCGGCCAAAGGCGGCGCCAAGAAGGGCGCAGCCAAGGGCGGCTCCAAGCGCGGCGGCAGCAAGAAGGCCGCATCAACCGGCATTCTCGGTACGATCGGGAACATCGCCGACAAGATGAACCCGTTCAGCTAGCCGCCATCGGGTAGAGCGATCGCCGACGACTGAAGAAGTCCGACGCGGCCGCAACGCCCGTGACAATGCGACGACGTCGAACCGCTCCGGAATGGCCACCGGAGCGGTTCTCTTTTTATGGCAGGCGTCGCACGACGATTCGGCCGGCGTCGCGCGACGACCCGTGACCGGATAAACGCGAGCGGCCACGCCGCGCGCAGCGTATCTTTGCGGCTCAGCATCAACTGTCGCCGTCATGCGCGCACGCACAACCACCAGCCCAGAGCTTCGCAGCGCCCTCGAACGCCTCTTCTCCCTGCAGACCTTCGGCATCAAGCTCGGCCTCGAGCCTGTGTCGCTGCTGCTGGCGGAGTTCGGCGATCCGCAGCACGCGTTCGCCTCGATCCACGTCGCCGGGACCAACGGCAAGGGATCGGTCTGCGCGATGCTCGCGTCGATCCTGCGCGCGGCCGGACTGCGCGTCGGACTGTACACCTCGCCGCACCTCGTCGACTTCTCCGAGCGCATCCGCGTCGATGGTGTGCCGATCGACGAGGAGCGCCTCGCTCTCTACGCGCGCGAGATGCTCCCGGCGATCGAGCGCATCGGCTGCACGTTCTTCGAGGGCACGACCGCGATGGGTCTGCGGTACTTCGCCGAGGAGCGCGTCGACATCGCGATCGTCGAGACCGGCATGGGCGGCCGGCTCGACGCGACCAACGTGCTGCGCCCGCTCGTCAGCGCCATCACCTCCATCAGTCTCGACCACACGAAGCACCTCGGCGAGACGCTCGAGGCCATCGCCGGCGAGAAGGCAGGCATCATCAAGCCGGGTGTTCCCGCGGTCGTCGGTCACGTGACACGGCGTCTGCGTGAGGTGTTCGAGGTGCGCGCGGAGGACGTCGGCGCGCCGCTCGCGTTCGTCGACGACACAGTGCATGCGATCTACCGATCGATCGACTACACTCGCACCGTGGGCTCGTTCATCGTCGGCCGCGGCGACGACGCGCGCGAGCTGACGGACGTTGAGATCGGGCTCGTCGGCCGCCATCAGATCGAGAACACGCGCGTGGTGCTCGGCGTCGTCGACGCGCTGGCGGAGCGCCTCGCGATCGACGAGGCGACGCTGCGCGCGGGACTTCGCGACGTGCGCGCGAACACCGGCATCCAGGGTCGCTTCGAGCGCGTCTCGACGACGCCGCCGATGATCGTCGACGTCGCGCACAATCCCGACGGCGCGCGCGTGCTCGCCGACACGCTGTCGCTCATCAGCGGCGGAGCCCGCAACACGCGACTGGTCTACGGCTCGGTCGAGGACAAGGACGTCGTCGAGATCCTCCGGATTCTCGCACCGGTCGCGACCCACCTGCACGCCGTGCGCGCCGACAGCCCGCGATCGCTCGCCGCGGCCGAAGTGCTGCAGGGCGCGCTCGACGCAGGTATCGACGCGACGCTCGCGGGCAGCGTGCGCGCGGGCGTCGACGGCGCGATCGCGTCGCTGCGTGACGGAGAAGTCATCGTCGTCTGCGGATCGTTCTTCGTCGTCGGCGAGGCGCTCGTCGAGATCGAGGCGCTCTCAAAGCGCAATGACACCGACGAGGACGACCACTTCGACGAGGGCGAGTCGATCGCGCAGCTGCCCGATGAGACCGACGGCATCGTCGGCGAGGAGCGTGACGAGTCGTACGCCGCGTCGATCGAGAGCGCGCGTCGACTCACCGTCAAGGAGTGGAGCGAGACCGAGCAGCCTCGCGAGCGACTGATGGCGCTCGGCGCCGGCGCGCTCAGCGACGCCGAGCTGCTCGCGATCGTCATGCGCACCGGCACGAAACAGCTCGACGTGCTGACGATGTGCCGGCGACTGCTCGCGCACTTCAACACCGATCCGCATAACGAGGGCGCGCTGTACCGGCTCGCGCAGCGCGACTTCAAGGAGCTGCAGGCGATCCCCGGCATCGGACCGACCAAGGCGGTGACGCTCGCCGCGGCATTCGAGCTCGGCCGGCGTGCGACCGCGATCAACTTCTCGAAGCGCCCGCGCATCTCGGGTCCGCGCGACGTTGCGGCGATGTTCATTCCGGAGCTGCGGCACATCCAGAAGGAGCAGTTCCACGTCGTCATCCTCAACACCGCGAACCAGGTCGTTCGGCGCGTCCTCGTCTCCGAAGGCAACCTCAACAGCTCGATCGTCCATCCCCGCGAAGTCTTCCGCCACGCCATCGTCGAGAACGCCGCGGCGATCATCGGC
The DNA here is from genome assembly GCA_035539855.1 of Kapaibacterium sp. (SeqCode). GTDB lineage: Bacteria > Bacteroidota > Ignavibacteria > OLB7 > OLB7 > DATLHO01. The sequence goes on from DATLHO010000188.1 coordinate 10,303, forward strand.
CTGCACAACCACCCGAGCGGCAACCCGACGCCGAGCAAGGAGGACATCGCGATCACGCGGCAGCTCGTCGAGGCGGGCAGGATCATCGGGATTCCTCTGCACGACCATCTGATCATCGCCGGCGAGGAATTTGTGTCCCTTGCCGAGAAGGGATATGTCTGAGACGCGACGTGCTCATCGTAAACCGCCGATCGAGGCGACTGTCGGAAATCCCATGAAGCCGAACAGAAGCATCACCCGCTGGATCGTTCTCCTGATCGCCACGCTCGCGCTCGCTGCGTGCGACGCCGAGATCAAGGTCGATACCGATACGCCCGTCGACACGTCTGGAGTCGCCGGCGACGACTCGGACACGGTCGTCACCGGAGGAGGGCTCGGTGATGGAGAGTCGTCGGATGGCTCGAAGGCTGATGGCGGAACGACGTCCGGCAACGAGCCGGGAGACGACGGTGATGGCGACACGGCGACCGGAGGAACGACGCCAGGCGGTACAACACCGGGAGGCGCGACGCCGGCCAGCCGGAATATCCGCGTCCTCGGTCCGCGGCCGGGAGAGCGGATCACGAACGCGCGCTTCACGCTGCGCGGCGAGGCGCGCACGTTCGAGAACACCGTCGCGTGGCGCGTGCGCGCGGCCGACCGCTCGGTGCTCGCCGAGGGCTTCACGACGGCGACCGGCGAGATGGGAGTGTTCAGCTCCTTCAGCACGACCGTCGCGCTCGAGCGCGCCTACAGCGGCGCGGCAACGATCGAGGTCTACCAGAACTCCGCGAAGGACGGGACCGAGATCGACAAGGTGACGTTGCCGGTCACGTTCGCCGTGGCATCGACCGACGCCCGCAACGACATCTCGGTCTTCTTCACCAACGCACAGCGCAATCCGGGAGCGGCCGACTGCAGCCGGGTGTTCGCGGCCGCTCGCTCGATCGCCTCGACCTCGGGAATCGCTCGCGCTGCGGTCGAGGAGCTTCTTCGCGGGCCGACCGCGGCCGAGCGCGCGCAGTCGTTCGACAGCGAGATCCCCGCCGGTACCCGACTGCGCGACATCACGATCATCGACGGCGTCGCACGGGCCGACTTCAGCCGCGAGCTCAACACCGCCGCCGGGTCGTGCCGCGTGACCGCCGTGCGCGCACAGATCGAGCGGACGCTCCGGCAGTTCCCGAGCGTGCGCCGCGTCATCATCAGCGTCGAGGGCAACTCCGCCGAGGCGCTGCAGCCCTGAGATCGGTCGTCGGAGCTTCCTCGCGGCGACCCCGCAGGGCTCTACCGCCACCTATCCCCGCATCAAAAACTTCTTGGAAGTCGCCCTTCGTATCGTATTTTCACGACCAGCGGTGTCCAGAGGTCCAACCTGCCATCGCCTCCCTCGCTTCAGCAACGCCCAACGCTTTGCCGTGCCGTCCAGTGGCAGGGTGACGCACAAACAATTCATTCTGCATGGCTACGAACCGGTCCACCGTTCGCCTTGCACTTGCCGGCATTGCGCTCCTCTCCCTGTGCGGAGCCTCCAGCGCCGGCGCGCAAACGCCTCGCGACTTCGTCATTCCCATGACGGCGCGCGTCGCGAAGAAACCGCTCGGCATCACTCTCCAGTGGGAGAGCTCGAATGCCACCTCCCTCGCCCTCTACAAGCGCATCTACGGTCAGACGACCTGGAGCACTCCCATCGCGCTCAGCACGACGGCGACGTCCTACGTCGACGCGAGCGTCGCGGTGGGCACGGCCTACGAGTATCGACTGGTCCGCCAGGCGATCGTCGGCAGCTCGTCGATCACCTCGTTCGGGTTCCTGTGCTCCGGCATCGAGCTGCCGCTCGAGGATTCCCGCGGCCGCGTCATCCTCATCGTCGACCAGACGCTGAGTCTGCCGCTGGCGAGCGAGCTGTCACGTCTGGAGCGCGATCTGGCTGGCGACGGCTGGCTCGTCGCCCGGCACGACGTCTCGCGCACGGCGACGCCCGAGCAGGTCAAGGCGATCATCAGCGCCGAGCACGCGGCCGATCCGGCGTCGACGCGGTCGGTCTTCCTCTTCGGTCACGTCCCTGTCCCCTACTCCGGCAACATCGCTCCCGACGGACATCCCGATCACAAGGGAGCCTGGCCGGCCGACGGCTACTATGCGGAGCTGACCGGCGCGTGGACCGATGACGCATTCTACGAGACCTCGAGCGGACGCAATCTCAACCAGCCGGGCGACGGTCGCTTCGATCAGAGCAGCTTCCCCGACGAGCTCGAGCTCGAGATCGGTCGCGTCGATCTCTGGGGCATGAACGACTTCGGTGTGCCGGAGACCGAGCTGCTTCGCCGCTATCTCGACAAGGACCACGCGTACCGCCACGGCACGCTCACGATCAGCGAGCGCGGATTGATCGACGACAACTTCGGCGTCGTCGGCGGCGAGCCATTCGCCGCCAACGGATGGCGCAACTTCAGCGCGATCGTCGGCACGTCAAACGTCGCCGAGCTCGACTGGCTTACCGCGCTGCGCCAGGAGACCTTCCTCTTCGCGTACGGATGCGGCCCCGGCTCCTACACGAGCGCCAGCGGCGTGGCGACGACCGGCGAGATCGCCGGAGTCGAGCGCGGCGCCATCTTCAACATGCTCTTCGGCAGCTACTTCGGCGACTGGGACGTGGAGAACTCGCTGCTTCGCGCGCCGCTGGCGTCCGGTAACGGACTGACGAGCGCGTGGGCAGGACGACCGAACTGGTACCTGCACCCGATGGGCATCGGCCGGACGATTGGCGCGAGCACGCGGCTGACGCAGAACAACAACGGCGAGTACACGACGCGTCACGCGCGCTCGGTGCACATCGCGCTGATGGGAGACCCGACACTGCGCGTCGAGCCCGTGGCGCCACCTTCGAACGTCGTGGTGGCGGTGAGCAAGGCCGGCGAGGCGCAGGTCACGTGGGCTCCGTCGCCGCAGGCGGGCGTGACCTACAACGTCTATCGTTCCGATGCGCCGGGCGCCCCCTTCGTAAAGCTCAATCGCTCGCCGATCACCGGCACGAGCTTCCTCGCGCGCCGATCGAGCCTGGCGCGCACGGCGGAGTACTACGTTCGCGCGGTCGCGCTGACGACGACGCCGAGCGGCTCGTTCTACAACGCGAGCCAGGGAGCCTACGGAGTACTGTCGGAGTCGCCGATCATCGTCTACAACTTCGACCGATACCCCGGTCGGCTCCTGATGCGCGAGGCCGATCTGCAGTAATGCGGGCCGACACTCTCCCCCCGAAAACGACGAAGGCGAGCCGCATGCGGCCCGCCTTCGTCGTTTTCGGTATGGCTCGTCGATCAGCGAACGATCAGGAACCGCTGCGAGCGAATGCCCGCGCCGCTGACCAGTCGCAGCGCGTACGCGCCCGGACGCAGCTCGCGGGTATCGACCGTGATCGGGTGTGTGCCCTCGCCGTAGCCGACGTGGTCGACCGGGGTCGAGAGGACGCGACCGTCGGCCGCGTACACTTCGATCGTGACGACCGACGGCTCGCCGAGCGTGAGCTCGACGTTGAGTCGATCGAGTGCCGGGTTCGGCGTGGCCGCGCCGAGGGCGAGGCTCGTCGACCCGTGCACCGTCGTGGTGCGGCCCTCGATGCGGACGCTGCGCTCCGCATGCTCGGTACGGCTGCCGTCGAGGCCGACGTCGACGAGGCGGTAGCGATAGGTCGCGCCGGTGACGAGCGTGCCGTAGCTGCCGTCATCGGTGAATCCGTAGGCCTTGCCGATGTACGACGTGCCGAGTCCGATCAGCTCCGTGTGCGTGCGGTACGAGGCGATCGTCTGGAACTCCTCGTCGTTCTCGGCGGCGCGCTGCACCTCGAAGCCCTCGTTGTTGATCTCGGCGCCGGTGCGCCAGCGGAGATCGACTTCGCCGTTGCGCGAGGTCGCGACGAACTCGGCCAGCTCGATCGGCAGCGGCGTATCGTCGCCGCCGTTGGTCAGGCCGAAGTTGCTGAAGCCCTGCAGTCCGATCCGGTGCGCGGTCGGCACACCGATCGTGCCGGTGCCGGGAACGTCGGTTCCGTTGAGGTACCACGGGCTCAGCTCGTCGACGCGCTTGAGAATCGCGAGCGCCGCCGGATCGGTGACGCAGCCGAAGCCGGTCGCCGTCAGGTCGAGACTGTAGGTGCCGCCGGCCAGGCCATTGGCCGCGGTGAGCGTCCAGAAGCCATCGGGGCAGACGCTGTTGTACGTGTCGCCGTTCTCGCTGAGCGGCAGGCCGAACGTGCCGGGATCGGTCGCGTGGAAGCTGCCGGTCACCGTGCCGCCGGTCGACGGCGCCGCGGTGAAGCTGAGCACCGCCGGACGATGCCAGATCTCGGTGCCGATCGGATACAGGACGTTGGCGACCGTCGAGGAGGCGAACCACCGGCGGAAGTTGCCGACGATCGTTCCCGAGGTCCACTCGAGCGTGCCGCGCGAGCCCGTGCTCTGGCCGAGGATCAGCGTGTCGGCATACGTCAGGATGTTGCCCTGCGTCATGCGCAGAATGGCCGTTCCGTTGACGCGGAAGTTCGTCAGCAGCAGCAGTCGTCCACCGGTCTTGGCGACCTCGACGTTGATCGAGTTCGTCATCTGCTCGATGTCGTAGGTGCTTGCGGTCTGATCGGTCGTGCCGACGAAGCGAAGCCAGCACTCGTCCGGAACGAGCTCGGTGAACTCGCCCGCGCTCTGGTCGAAGTCGCCCGTCAGGTTCATCGTGCCGGTGCCGTTGCCGCCGCTGAGCTCGAAGAGCCCGTCGTCGTCCTGGATGAAGTCACCGCCGACGTTGAGGATCATATCCGCCGGACCCTGGTTCAGCGTGACCTTCTCGGCCGGGTGCGAGACGATCAGATCGCCGCCGATCGTGATCGTGCGCTCGTGCGCCTCGGTCTGCGAGAACTCGAGGCTCGTGCCGCTGATCTGCAGGATGATGAAGTCGTTGCGCACGGTCACCAGATCGTACGCGTTCTTGCTGCCGCCGCCGCCGGCGCCGGTCATGTTCCACTTCAGGTCATAGAACGACTGGCCGAGGTTGCCGATGGCTCCGGCGCTGGTGCCGTTGCCGGCGATCTCGCAGGTCGATCCGTCGGCCCACGTCGCGGTCGGCACGGTGCCGTTGTTCTGGCCGTGAACGTAGAGTCCACCGCTCTGGAACTTCAGCTCGGCGCCTGCGCTGACGGTGATCGCCGCTCCGTTGTGCGAGAGCTTCAGCACGCCGGTGACATCCATGTCGATGCCGGTGCCGTTGGCGATCGTCAGCGTGCGGTTGTTCGTGTTGGCGTCGACGGTCGCGCCGCTCTCGACGATCACCTGGTCGACGGTGACGTCGGCGGTGATGCCCAGGATCGCGCCGCTGCGCACGGTGATCACGCCGTCCGCGCTCGTCGGTGAGGTCGAGACGTCGGACCACGAGCCGCTCTGGTACTTCTGCCAGACGGTCGTGCCGTTCCAGTTCGCGGTCGTCACGGCCGCGCGCGTCTGGTAGTCGCCGTCGCTCTGAGCGCTGGCAGTGCCCGCTGCCAGACCGAGCCCGATGGCCGATAAGAGTAGGAGGTCTCTGAGGTTCATGCCCGTGATCTCAGTCGGTGTATTGGAGGAGGTCCTTGAATTGCGCTGTCGGCAACCGCTCGATGAGCAGGTGCAGGTCCGAGTCCATGATGAGGTGTTCCGAAACGCTCGGCATGCTCGGCGCGGCGTCCGGTCACGCGAGTGCGTGACGGTGCCACGACGGCATGTCGGAATACGCGACGATCAGGTCGCTGTATCGGCTGGATTCAGAGGGAGTAGCGCCGGAACCGGGGAGGAGCGCCGAGCCGAAGAATGCCAACTGCCATTGAGCCGTACGAGTAGGGCGCGTAACGACTCGAACAACATCGAGGAGACACCAAAATCCCGTATCGAGAACGGGATCTGCGCATCGTTCGAGTTGGAGGGGACACTTCGCCTGGACCTAGCGGTGGACGTGGCTGCCCAAACACTGCACGTCAGGTGCGAACATAGGGCGGTTGGTGATACTACGCAAGCGGCAGGTCCACCGCCCCGTCCCGCGCACGAACGACGAAGGCCGGATCACCCAGGGGTAATCCGGCCCGAAAACGGCAATCGGGGGAATGTCTAGAAGACGTATGCCTGCCACTCCTCGAACTCGAGCTTGCCGCCGCGCCGCACCTCGACCCGACGGTAATCGAACGACTCGTTGAGGCAGACCGGCCTGTCCGTGCGGATGAACTCCTCCCAGACGCTGATGCTCGGCGAGTGGTAGACCTTGACCTCGGTCCCGTCATCGGCGATTCCGGTGAAAACGAAGCGGAAGACCGTGTCCTCGGACACCGTATGCCCAAGCAGCAGTCCCCCGTAGTTGGTCATGACTTCCTGTTTTGAGAGCATCCTGCACCTCTCCGGACTCTGTTGTTGGGCCAACGGGTGACTTTCCGTTATCAACCTAACAAAGCCCACACCACAGGAACATGACGGTCGACAGGTTTCGCGGGGCGGAGCGCCCGTGTGCTGATCGTGCGCCGACACTATTTCGCGGCCGCGCCGCTGAGCCAGCGCTCGCGCGCGCGGGTCTGACGGTCGGTCGCGTTGCGGGCCGCCTCGATGCGCAGCGGACGCCGGTCGAGCTCGCCGACCGTCGCGGTCTTCGTCAGAAGGCGGGAGCCACGGAAGAGCGTCACCTCCACACGATCGCCGGGACGCTTCATCTCCATCACCGCCTCCCACCGCCGGCCGTCGACGCGCTCGCCGTCGATGGCGACGATCTGATCGCCGGCGCTGATGCCGGCGCGTTCGGCCGGAGAGTCCGCGAGCACGTTGACGACGGTCACGAGCTCGCTGGCCGCGCGCGCCTTCGCGTCGCCGAGAGCGAGGCCGAGGTAGATCTGCGGGGTTTCGGTCTCGGGCTTCTCTCCCTTCGCGCGACGACGGGCCGACTTCGACGGAGCGCGCCGGATCTCGAGTCCGACATGTCGCAGGTAGCGCGCGTAGTCGATCTCCTCGCGCTTCTCGACGAGCGACTTGAGGAAGCTCTTCGCAGCGCGCCCGGCGACGGACTCGACCGCGGCGTAGACATCAGCCTCGGTGTAGCCGGTGCCGCGCAGGTAGTAATCGCCGATCTCCTGCAGCTCGTAGTGGCTGCGATAGAGCTCGCGGATGACGTCGTCGAGCGAGCGCCGGTCGTTGGTCAGCCGGCGGATCTCCATGTCGAGCATGAACGCGACGACCGCGCCCTTCGGGTAGTAGTTGACGTAGGTGTTGCGGAGGTTGTTGACGGGCGCGCCGGGATTGCGCTGGCTCGTCATCAGCCACGTGTCGAAGCTCGACTCGCGCAGATTGCGGTGCGCTCGACCGGGCGATTGATCGACGGTGTTGATCTCGGAGGCGAGCTCCTTGAAGAGCTGACGATCATCCCACACGCCGGCGCGGCGGAGCATGAGGTGCCCGTAGTACTGCGTGAATCCCTCGGCGAACCACAGCAGCGTCGTGTGCAGCTCGCGCGCATAATCGAACGGACCGAGCTCGACCGGACGCAGTCGCTTAACGTTCCAGATGTGGAAGAACTCGTGCGACGCGACGCCGATCAGATCGTTGTAGGAATCCTCCTTCGTCACGTGCCCGGCGAGCACGAGCCGCGTCGACGCGAGATGCTCCATGCCGTCGCCGTGCGGCGCGGCAGGATCGATGTTGACGAGGAAGTAGTACTCGTCGAACTCCGGTCGGCCGAACGTCGCGGTCTGCGTGCGCACGGCCTTCTCGACATCGCCGACGAAGCGATCGAGGCGCTCGCGCACCGCGGCACTGCGCCGCCACGCGTCGCCGGCGGCGAGGTCGAGGACGACGTGATAAGTGATGCCCTCGAGCTCGAAGCGGCGCACGAGGGGCGTTCCGATCTCGATAGGTGAATCGATGAGCACATCGTAGTTCGGCGCGACCATGACGCTACGTCCGGTGCGGCGGCGCGACTTCATCGACGAGTAGGATTTCCATCCCGCGGGCGCGACGATCTCGAGCTCGATCGGCTCGGCCTGACGACCGACGACGTAGGCGAACACCGACGATCCGTTGACCGAGGCATGGCGATCATCGAGCTGCGAGAACGTGCCGCTCAATGTGTCGGCGAACATGCGGTACGAGACGCGCACGCGCTCGTGCCCCGCCGTCGCGATCCTCCACGTCCCCTTGGCGACCTTGTCGCACGCGAGCACCGCACGTCCGGCTCTGGCCTCGACCTCCTGTACATTCCGCGCGAAGTCATAGATGAAGTACCGCCCCGGCGACCACGCCGGCACTTCGACATCGATCTCCGCCGCACCGGCGGTGTCGAGCTCGATGGTGATGTGGAAGAGGTGGCGGTCGGGGTTGTGGAGACTTAGCGTGTACGAGATCATGTTCGATGTTAGATGTCAGAGGTCAGATGTCACAAGGCAGGATGTCGAAGGGCCGGATGGCCCGGCGCCGGTTGGGCTTGTGGTCGATGCGCATAAGTGAAAGGGCTTGCGTTGGCGCAGTTTGGTGGGCGACATTTGTGCACCCCGCCACATCTCGCAAGCTCTCTAGACCGGAGAAGCCATGACCTCGAGCTCGTTCGAGCATCTCGACGTGTATCGCCTTGCCGAGCGTCTGAGCGATACGATCTGGGACGTCGTCTATGGCTGGCCTTCGTTCGCACGGGCAACGATCGGACGACAGATAGTCGATGCGGCAGACAGCATTTCGGCCAATATCGCTGAAGGCGTCGGAAGATGGTATTTCAAAGACAATCAGCGATGCGTCCGCATCGCGCGAGGCTCGCTCTTCGAAACCCGGAACTGGCTGCGGCGCGCCTACCGGCGCAAGCTCCTCACCAGGGAGCAGATAGCGACCCTGACTCCCATCATCGAAGAGCTGATCCCGCGCCTCAACGCCTATCTCAAATCGATAGGACGAGCAGCAACGATCCGCAAACCCCAACCACCCTACGAATCGAGCAAAGACCCGACCGCCTCGTGACATCTAACCTCTAACATCTGACATCTGACATGCGCCGCGGCACCAATCTCGACACCGGCAACCGCTTCACCACATCCTCAAGCGAACGCTTCGACGACGGCTGGGAGAGCTTTGCCGAGGAGCCCGATCCTCGCACGGAGCTCATCGACGATGCGACGCGCTCGGCGTTTGCGACGAACAACAGTCCCGACATCCCGTTCACGCACTCGATCAATCCGTATCGGGGATGCGAGCACGGGTGTGCCTATTGCCAGGATGGTGACACGCCAATCCTCATGGCCGACGGCAGTCAGCGCGCGCTCGCCGATCTCCGTGTCGGAGACAGGATCTACGGCACCATCCGCCGCGGAGCGTATCGGCGCTATGCGATCACAGACGTCCTCGCTCATTGGACGACGCGAAAGGAGGCGTACAGGGTCACTCTTGCCGACGGCACGAGCCTCGTCGCCAGTGGCGATCATCGCTATCTCACGGAGAGGGGCTGGAAGTACGTCACCGGGTCCGAGCAGGGGCGCGATCGTCGTCCTCATCTCACGCTCGGCAACTCGCTCATGGGCTCGGGGGGATTCGCCTCTCAGACGGCGAAGTCACCGGAGTACGAGCGCGGATATCTCTGCGGTGTGATCCGTGGCGACGGGACGCTCAAGACCTACCGATATGATCGTCGCGACCACAAAGGGGGCTCGACCCAGCGCCGCTTCCGACTCGCGATGAAGGATGCCGAGGCGCTCGACCAGTCGATGCGACTCCTTGGCTCCGCGGGTGTCGGGACGACACGCTTTCACTTTCAGGACGCGACGAGCACGAGCTCGCCGATCGAAGCAATCCGCGCGCAGACATCCCACGCGTTCGAGCGGGTGACGGAGATCATCGAATGGCCGGTCGCGCCGGCTCGCGACTGGCATCGGGGCTTTCTCGCCGGGATCTTCGACGCGGAAGGCTCGTTCGACGGTACGACGATGCGCTTCTCGAACAGCGACGGCTCGATACTGAACGCGATCGAGCATGCGCTCGCGTATCTCGGCTTCACCTGTACCAGGGAGAAAGTCCGTGAGGGAGTCAACGTCCCGATTCACACGATCCGCCTGACCGGCGGCGTCGCGGAGCATCTGCGATTTCTCCACCTGGTCGATCCGGCGATCTCACGCAAGCGAAGCATCGAGGGGCTCGCGATCAAGTCGAGCGCGCGTCTCGACGTCGTCGAGATCGAGCCGCTCGGACGCATGCAGGAGCTCTTCGACATCACGACCGGGACGGAGGATTTCATCGCCAACGGCGTGGTCAGCCACAACTGCTACGCGCGACCCGGGCACGAGTATCTCGGCTACAACGCCGGCATCGACTTCGAGACGAAGATCGTCGTCAAGCGCGACGCCGCGCGGCTGGCGCGTGAGGAGATGATGAAGAAGTCGTGGAAGCCGACGGCGGTCTCGATCAGCGGAGTGACCGATCCTTATCAGCCGATCGAGCGGAAGCTGGGCATCACTCGGAGCATTCTCGAGACGATGCACGAGTTCCGCAATCCCGTTGCGATCATCACGAAGAACGCGCTCGTGCTGCGCGATCTCGATCTGCTGGCGGCGATGGCGAAGTACGGAGGCGCGGCGGTGTTCCTCTCGATCACGACGCTCGATCGCGATCTCGCCCGACGACTCGAGCCACGCACGTCGTCGCCGGCACTGCGGCTGCACGCGGTGCGCAAGCTCACCGAGGCCGGCGTCCCGGTCGGCGTCGCGATGGCGCCGCTGATCCCCGGACTGACCGACAGCGAGATCCCCGCGCTCCTGACGGCGGCCCGCGAGGCGGGCGCGCGCTGGACATTCTCCGTGATGCTGCGCGTTCCACTGGCGGTCAGGCCGATCTTCATCGACTGGCTCGAGCGCGAAGAGCCGGGCCGCGCGGCCAAAGTGCTCAACACCCTGCGCGACATGCGTGATGGCAAGCTCAACCTCAGCGAATACGGCAGCCGAATGGGCGGCACCGGCGCCCGCGCCGACGCGATCGGAAGTCTCTTCGATTTGACGGCGCGGCGACTTGGTTTCAACGATGAGGAGATTCCGTTGACCACCGAGTCGTTTCGGCGGCCGGGGCGGGATGGGCAGATGGGGTTGTTTGGTTAGATGGTAGAGGTCAGATGATAGATGTCACGAGGCGGGAGCTTGCGTCCTCCTTCTTCACACAACGGCGCCCATCGTCCTCCTCGACGAGCGCAGCGAGTCGGGGATCTGTCTTCGGCGGTAGCCGTGCCGGACGGTACCGCTACCGCGGAAGAGAGATCTCCGCCGCGCTTCGCTTGCGAAGATGACGGACACGCGGCCGCGCGGGAAAGACACGCCTCGTGACATCCAACATCTGACCTCTAACATCTACCATCTCAAGGCAACCTACCCTGCGGCCCCGCCAACGCATCGCCCGCCTCGGCCGCCACTTCGCCGCGTCTTGCGTGATGCGGATTCTCCTTGAGATCCGCTTCGACTTTCTCGCGCTCGATCTCGGCGCGGCGGCGCTCGCGCCAGCGGAAGGCGGCGCGCAGCAGCAGGCCGGTGACCGGGATCGCGACGAGCATTCCGCCGAGACCCATGAAGTAGCCGAACAGGAGCAGCGACGACATCACCACCAGCGGGTGCAGGTCGGTGTGCCGGCCCATGACGTGCGGTCCGATGATCGCCGTCTCGATCACCGACTGCGCGGCGAAGAGCACCGTCACCCACAACGCCGCCATCGCCGGATCGGGCATCGTCAGGGCGGTCAGCAGCACGAGTCCCCAGGCGATGATCGCGCCGAGATACGGTATCAGCGCGAGCACGCCCGTCACGACGCCGAGCAGCAGCGCGCCCGGCACGCCGATGATCGCCAGTCCCACGCCGATGAACGCGCCCTGGAAGACGCTCGTGATCAGGTCGCCGCGCAGATAGCCACCGACGACCTCGTGCATGTCGTTGAGCATCCGCTGCGAGCGCACCTGGTACTCCTGCGGGATGAACGAGTAGATCGTCGCGCGAATGTGCCAGTAATCCTTGATGAGGTAGAACATCAGGAAGGGCACCATCACGACGTTGGTGACCACCGCGATGATGTTCGAGATCGCGCCGGGGAGCTCGCGCGTCATCTCGTTCGCCTGGGCGAACACCGCTCCCTCGAGTCCGCTGATGCGGGGAACGACGTAGCGCTCGATGATCATCTGCGCCTTCGGCTGCGGGATGCCCGTCAGGCGCGTCAATCCTCCTGAGCGTGCCCACGTCACGAAGCTGTCGGTGACCCTGTCGATCGCGCCGAGCGCCGTGCCGAGCTGCGCGATGAGCACCGGCACCATGTAGCCGGCCACCACCGCAATGAGGCCGACCAGGATCAGGCTCGCGACGAGCGCCAGGATCCAGCGCTTGATGTAGAAGCGCCGCTGCAGGTACGTCACGACCGGATCGACGATGTACGCGAACAGAAACGCGAAGACGAACGGCACCAGTACGCTGAACGCGGTCACGCTGATCCACAGGACCAGCAGGATTGCGCCGACGACGAGCAACGGACGGATCTTCGGCTCCGCGCGGAAGGGCCACAGGAAGATTCCCGCGAACAACGCGATCACCACCGGCGAGATCACCGCGCGCACGTCGTACATCAACAGACCGATCAGGATCACCCCCGCACTCACCATCAGCACGCCGTACAACGTCGTCGGGACAGGGAAGGTGTGGGGAAAGAACCGCAGGGGCCGCGTCCGCCATCGACGCGTGCGCGCACCGTGGGGCGCCATCGCCGAGTGATCGACCTCCTCGGGTGTCTCCCTCGGCGATTCGATCGTGCGCGCCAGCCTGCCGTTGCGATTCGGCGCTCGCTCGCTCCGTCCGACTGTCGTACCCTGCGCGAATCGGCTCATGTATCGGCTCTCGTGTACTCAGTTCCTCGTTTTCATCCCGAAACTGGTGCACTGCATAGCCCGTGCCGAAGGCAATAAACTGTCGGGCATCGAGTCTCTCCAGTGACCCGTCGGCACTTCGCCGTTGTGCGACCGAACCGATCGTGTATGCCGGTCGAGCCTTCGCAACAGCGGCGGGACCACTCGTGAACGTCGAATCGAGCCTATGTACCGGATCCTTCTCCCCCTCGTCCTCCTGTCGACCATTCTCGCGCCCGGCGTGCCGTCGGCGCGTGCGCAGCAGCCGCAGATCGGCGGCGCGGCGCCGGCGAATCCCAGCTCGAGCGCCCTCGTGCTCGCGCGCGTGAAGTACTCCGGCGGTGGCGACTGGTACAACGACCAGGAGGCCGACGTCAACATGCTCGAGTATCTGCGGAGCAACACGTCGGTCAACGTGCGCCCGCAGTTCGAGTACGTCGAGCTGACGAGCGACAACATCTTCAACTACCCGATCCTCTTTTTGACCGGGCACGGCAACATCGACTTCTCGCCGGCGGAGGCGCGCCGGCTGCGCGCGTACCTCGACAACGGCGGTTTCCTGTACATCGACGACGACTACGGCCTCGACACGGCGGTGCGGCGCGAGATGCGCAAGGTCTTCCCCGAGCAGGAGATGCGCGAGCTTCCGTTCGACCACCCGCTGTACCACTCGTACTACGAGTTCCCGAACGGTCTTCCGAAGATCCACGAGCACGACGCGAAGCCGCCGCAGGGCTACGGCCTGTTCACCGACGGCAACCGCCTCTGCGTCTACTACACGACCGAGACGAATCCCTCCGACGGATGGGCCGATGCCTCTGTGCACAACAATCCCCCCGAGAAGCGCGAGGCCGCGTTCCGGATCGGGACGAACATCGTCGTGTACGCGCTGACGCGCTGAGCCGCTGCCTCCCGCGTGTGCCATCGCGAGCATTGGGCACTCTTCGGGGAAATCGAGCACCCGGCCGAGTCAACCACCGTTTGCCTCGCACGCTCTCCCACAGGCCCGCCCTTGCCCTCGGCGGGCCTGCGTCGTAGTTTCCCCGGACCCCCCCGATCGCCGACCTCCGGGATTCCACTCCAAAGCCGTCATCCATGAACCGCACCAGCACTCGCATACCTCGTACAGCGCTCGCGTCAACTCTGGCGACGGCCGCCATCGCAGCCATGATCACCCTGTCGTTGTCGGCGCCCCTTGCGGCGCAGACCGCGGGCGGGGGCGTCGTGCCGATCGATCCGAACACGACCGTCGGTCGGCTCGACAACGGGCTGACGTACTACATCCTGCCGAACAAGCTGCCGGCGAAGCGCGCCGAGCTGCGGCTGGTCGTGCGCGTGGGCTCGATCGTCGAGGATCCCGATCAGCAGGGTCTCGCGCACTTCGTCGAGCACATAGCGTTCAACGGCTCGAAGAACTTCAAGAAGCAGGCGATCGTCAACTACCTCGAGTCGATCGGCGTCAAGTTCGGTCCGCATCTCAACGCGTACACGAGCTTCGACGAGACGGTCTACATGCTCCAGGTGCCGACCGACAGCGCCTCGCAGATGCAGACCGGGATTCAGATCCTCGAGGATTGGGCGCACAACCTCTCGTTCGACGAGGCCGAGATCGACAAGGAGCGCGGCGTCGTGCGCGAGGAGTGGCGGCTGAGCCGCGGCGCCGGCGCGCGCATGACCGACGTGACGCTGCCGGTCTACTTCAAGGGATCGCGCTACGCCGAGCGCCTGCCGATCGGCAAGGTCGAGGTCGTCGACACCGCGTCGTACGAGACGATCCGCCGGTTCTATCGCGACTGGTATCGGCCCGACCTGATGTCGGTGATCGCGGTCGGCGACTTCGATCGCACGACGATCGAGGCGCTCATCCGCCGTCACTTCTCGCGCATCCCGACGAGCGCGACGCCCCGGACGCGCGAGTACTTCCCGATCCCCGATCAGCCCGGCACCGATGCGGTCGTCGCGACCGACAAGGAGGCCGACCAGGCGAGCGTCTCGATCTCCTACCGCCATCCCGTCTCCAGCTACTCGACCGAGGTCGACTACCGGACGCAGCTCGTCGAAGGGCTGCTCGGCGGAATGCTCTCCGCCCGCCTCGACGAGCTCCGCAGCAAGGCCGATCCCCCCTTCGCCTTCGCATGGGGCGGCAAGGGCTCCGCCGCGAAGACGAAGGACTACATGAGTCTCACTGCGATGGCGCCGGAGGACAAGGTGATGCAGGCGTTCGAAGCGCTCGTCACCGAGGCTGAGCGCGCACGTGTGCACGGGTTCACCGTCACCGAGCTCGAGCGGCAGAAGCGCGACCTGATCCGCGGCCTCGAGCAGCAGTACGAGGAGCGCGACAAGACCGAGTCGTCGCGCCTCGTCCGCCGCTACGTCGGTCACGCGCTCGGGCGCGCGTTCGCGCCGAGCATCACCGACGAACTGCAACTGGCGCGGCAGCTCATGCCCGGCATCAGGCTCGACGAGATCAACCGCCTCGCAGCCCAGGTGATCACGCGCGAGAATCGCGTCGTCACCGTCGAGGCACCCGAGAAGAGCGGCGTGTCGATCCCCGGCGCGCAGGAGCTCGTGGCGAAGCTCGAGACGATCGAGGGACGTCCGATCGCCGCGTATCGCGACGAGATGCCGAGTGGTCCTCTGATGGAAGCCGCCGCGGCGAAGGGATCGATCGTCGCCGCCAAGCGCAACGACAAGCTCGGCCTCGTCGAGTGGAAGCTCGCCAACGGCGTGCGCGTGATCGTCAAGCCCACCGACTACAAGAACGACGAGGTGCTCATGCGCGCCTACAGTCCGGGCGGCTCGTCGCTCGTTTCGGATGACGCGCAGTACGAGGCGATCGCCGGCGCGTCGAGCGTCGTCGGCCAGTCCGGCGTCGGCGCGTTCGACAACGTCGCGCTCGGCAAGAAGCTCACCGGCCAGGTCGCGTGGGTCTCGCCGATGATCGGCACGTACTCCGAGGGAATGCGCGGTGGCGCATCGCCGAAGGATCTCGAGACGATGATGCAGTTGACGAGCCTGTACTTCACCGCGCCGCGCGCCGACAGCGGCGCGTTCCAGTCGTACCGCACGATGGTCTCGACGATGTCGAGGAATCAGGGCATGACCCCCGAGGGACGCATGCAGGACACGCTGTCGGTCACGCTCGCGCAGTACCATCCGCGCTCGAAGCCGTTCTCGCAGGCCACGCTCGACGCCATGCAGCTCGATCGCTCGTACGAGTTCTACCGCGAGCGCTTCGCCGATGCCGGAGACTTCACGTTCGTCTTCGTCGGCAACATCGACACGACGACCTTCAAGCCCCTCGTTGCGAAGTACCTCGGAACGCTTCCCACGACCGGCAGGACCGAGACCTGGCGCGACATCGGCTACCGCTATCCGACGGGCACGATCGAGAAGACGGTGACCGCGGGCATCGAGCCGAAGAGCCAGGTGCGCACCGTGCTCACCGGCGGTTTCGAATGGAACGACCGCAACCGTCACCTGCTCACCTCGACGACGAGCGTCCTGGCGATCATGCTGCGCGAAGTGCTGCGCGAGGAGCTCGGCGGCACCTACGGAGTATCCGTTCGCTCCAGCACGTCGCCCGTGCCGGTGCCGAGCTACCGCGTCGACCTCGGCTTCGGCTGCGCGCCCGATCGCGTCGCCGAGCTCACGCGCGCGATGCACGCGACGATCGACAGCCTCAAGCGCTTCGGTCCGAGCGAGACGAACCTGCGCAAGGTCAAGGAGTCGCAGCGCCGCGATCGCGAGACCCGGATGAAGCAGAACGCGTTCTGGGCCGACCAGCTCGAAACCGCCGTGCGCAACGGCGACGATCCGATGGGCATCCTCGAGGAGGCCACGATGACCGAGGAGCTCACCGCCGACGCCGTCCGTCAGGCCGCCAACCGGTACTTCGACATGACCAACCAGGTCAAGGTCGTGCTCTATCCGGAGACCAGGGTCGCCGACGAGAAGGTGTCGCCGGGACGTTGAGTTTCCGGCGCGGCCGCCTCGCGCGAGTATCTCATGGGCGCCTCTGCCACCGGCGGGGGCGCCTGTCGTTTGCGGGTGAGTGCATCGGGCACGGGGTTTTCGTATCGTAGAGCACCACTGTACGCCGGGCAATGTCATGCGCATCCGTTATTCAGAATGGTCGGCCGATCGCCTGACCGATCAGCAGCGGCTCGAACAGCTCCTGCAGCTCTTCAGCTACCTGCTGATGAAGACCTCCGGTGATGTCGACGAGGCGCTCGAATGGATGAGCCGCCTCGACGAGCAGTACAACCTGCTCGGTGACATGTCGATGGAGGAGTTCATCGAGCGACTCAAGGAGGCGGGGCTCATCCGCGACGACGAGACCGGCGGCGGCGACTTCGAGCTGACCGCACGCGGCGCGCAGCGGATCCGCCAGGACGCTCTGCGCGAGATCTTCTCGTCGCTCAACAAGGCCGGCGCGGGCGAGCACGAGACGCCGCACACGGGCTCCGGCGTCGAGCACACCGGTGAGCTCCGCGACTACGTCTTCGGCGACCAGCCGACGAACATCGATGCGACCAGCACGCTCACCAACGCGCTGCACCGCGACAGCGACCTCGATCACTTCTCGCTGCACGAGGAAGACATCCGCGTGCACGAGACCGAGCACACCTCGACCGTCTCGACGGTGCTCATGCTCGACATCTCGCACTCGATGATCCTCTACGGCGAGGACCGGATCACGCCGGCGAAGCAGGTCGCGCTGGCGCTCACCGAGCTGATCATGACGCGCTTCCCGAAGGATCGCCTGCAGGTGCTGCTCTTCGGCGACGAGGCTCGCGAGGTCAACGTTCACGAGCTCCCGTTCGTGACGGTCGGACCGTTCCACACCAACACCAAGGCTGGCCTGGCGCTCGCGCGGCAGTTGCTGCGGCGCAAGGGCGGCGCGAACAAGCAGATCTTCATGGTCACCGACGGCAAGCCCTCGGCGATCTTCGAAGACACCGGCCGGCTCTACAAGAACTCCTTCGGACTCGATCCCCGCATCGTCAACAAGACGCTCGACGAGGCGGTCGCCTGTCGTCGCGAGGGGATCGTCATCAGCACGTTCATGGTCGCCCGCGATCCGTACCTCGTCAACTTCGTCGAGGAGCTCACAAAGGCCAATCGCGGCCGCGCGTACTACTCCGGACTCAACAAGCTCGGCGAGACCGTCTTCGTCGACTACATCCGCAACCGCCGCAAGAAGTTCATGAGCCGGTAGCACCGGCGCGACTACGACGCCGGAGATGCCCTTCAGAAATCCCGCCAGTGACGTACATTCCCCCTCTCTTTCGAGGAACATTCGGATGCATCGTTTCTTCAATCGCCTTGCCGTCGTCCTGCTGTCGATCACCGCAGCGGCGTCGAGCGCACAGGCAGACGGCGTCACCGCCGATGACTGGGGCAAGCTCTTCAGCGCGATCACCAGCGAAAGCTGGAAGGACGCGGTCGAGCTCTCGCTCGACGTGCTCGACCGTCTGCCGCAGGATGCCGAGGTCGACCTCGCGCGGGCACGCTACGTGTACCTGTTCGCGCTCAGCGGCCAGGTGACCGCCGGCGAGCTGACGCACGCCGAATTCGCGGAGCACCTCGAGCCGATGATCGGCCAGCGACTCGTGCTGCCCGGGCATCCGGTGGCCGACCCTCGGACGAACGGTCCGATGCTCAGCCAGATCGCGAAGACCGATGATCCAGCGGTGGTGATGGTCATGGCCGCGAATGCCGACATGACGTCGATCCACTGCTTCGAGTACGCGACGCTGCGCGAGCCCGTCGACCTTGCGGCGCATGTCGACGACATCGGCTTCATCAGCGGCACGCTCGGTCGCATCGAGACCAACGCGAGCGGCTCCGACATCTGGGTCGCGCGCGTGTACCTCGACGACGCGACGATCGCGTTCGCCTCGCGGCACTAGCGGCGGAACCCGAGCGAACGGCTCCTGCGCCGCGGCAGAGGCGGCGACGACCCAACGACCAACGTCTCATTCGATCGATATCTCCCGCATGTCCGACAACACCAGCGAGCGCTCGTACAGCATCGGCACGACTCTCCTGACCGCCGCGGCGGCCTTCACCGGATCGATCATCGGGAATGGCCTGCGCAACTTCATCCAGGCCAAGGTGGAGCACGACGAGAAGGTTCGCTTCGGAGTTCCGACGCCGGACCAGATCGAGCTCACCTTCACCGGCGTCGTCAGCGCGACGCTCGCGGCGACCGCGCTCGCGCATGTCGTCGCGCGTCGCCGTCCGCTTGTCGGACTGCTGCTCGGCGTCGGATTGAGCGCTGCGACCGGCGATGCTCCCGATCGACTGTTCCTCGAGATGCTCGAGAGCGAGCCCGACGGATTCGTTCCGATGGCATTCGAAGAGGAGCCCGATGGCGTCTAGCCCCCCGAAGCATGGATAAGATCCTCGCCGTCGA
Organism: Kapaibacterium sp. (SeqCode); assembly: GCA_035539855.1. Lineage (GTDB taxonomy): Bacteria > Bacteroidota > Ignavibacteria > OLB7 > OLB7 > DATLHO01. Next base: position 29,594 of record DATLHO010000188.1, read on the forward strand.
CTGGCATGCGATCTTCGTTCCCAGCACATCGCTCGCGGAGATCGTCATCCGCGGTGTGCTCACCTACCTCGTTCTCTTCGCGATCCTCCG
>DATLHO010000189.1:0-7101 GCA_035539855.1 Kapaibacterium sp. (SeqCode)
GACGCGCCCGACGGCGGCGGAGCGCTCGCGCCCGGCACGATCATCGGCACGCTGGAGGCGGAGATCCTCCTCGGCACCACCGATCGTACGGTGCTCGATCTCGAGGTCACGCGCTTCGCCGGCGGCTGGGCGGAGCTCGTCGTCAACGACGGACTGATCCTCGCCGACTGGTGCGCGCTCGACCGGAGATATGTCTCGGTGAGCGGATTGCTTATCGCCGCGACGTCGACGCCTCTGCCGCCGGACGGAGCGCTCGTCGTGCGCGTGCCGTCGTCGGTGCACGCGACGGTCACGCTCTACGACGAGCTCGGGCGCGCCGTTGCGACGCTTGCCGACGAGGTGATCGACGACACGCGGTCGTTTGGGATCGGGGATGCGGGGTCGGGGGTGTATACGGCTGTGGTTCGTACTGTGGAAGGAGTCGCGAGTGCGCGGGTGATCGTGGCGAGGTGACGAGCGCGCAGCGCGCTTGCCGGACGGAGGGAGGAGGGAGTGGAATTGGAAGCCAGACCCGCCGACGTGACCGTCGCACCTATCGCACGACGATCCGCGCCACATGCCGCCGGGACTCGTCACGGACATGTACGACGTAGACGCCGGGCGCGAGGCCGGCGAGGTCGAGCTCGATGCGTCCGCCGTCTGTCGCCTGCGTCGACGAGTGCACGACAATGCCGCGCAGGTCGACGATGTCGATGCGCGCGCTCGTCAGGTCCACGTCGGTAAAGAGCGTTGCATGATCAGTCGCGGGATTCGGAACGATCGTGATCGAGGCGAGATACAGCGGTCGTGGCGGAGCGATCGATGCCGGCGTCGGTCGGCGGATTCCGACAGGTGTCAGGTAATTGCCGAAGACGCGCTCAACGCCCAGACGACTGTCGGTCCACGCCGCCACGAGCGTGTCGCCTATGAATGCGCCAGCAGGTGTACCCACAAAATCGGTCGTTAGACTCAGCGACACGTTATGCGCCCAGATGGTGCCGTCGAAACGTACGAGCGTCACGCGAACGCCGTTGTCGCCGCCGTAGAGAATCGCGATCGTCGAGTCGATCGGCGACTGCACCACTGAGTGCTCCGTGCTCCCGCCGGGCCGACGCACTGCGGTCGAGTATCGGCGAATGCCCTGCTCATCGAAGACGTCGAGGTAGAGATCTGCCCCGTCGTACCCGGTTCGAGCGAAGTATGAGCCGTGTAGAGAGAAGTATCGGCAGCCCGTGAGATCGGTGGCAAGAGCGAACGTATCCACCGCGACCGCGGTGTCATAGAGCACGGCCCGGTTTCCCTGGATGTTGAGAAGGCGCTGGCCTCGTATCGGCACCGTGACGCCCGTTTCGAACGGAAGTCTGTAACTCGTCAGCGACCATCGAGCGCCTGCGCGCGGATATCCGATGACGTACTTCTCGTAAACAGTCTGGTAATAGCCCGGGCGGAAATCGCCCCGGTCGAAGTACGCGACGATCGTGTAATCGCCGGGATCGTTTGCCAGCACGCCGCCGCGATATACTTCGGTCTTCGATTCTGGGAGCGAGTAACCTTCGAGCTCCTCGATGACCTTCCAGCCCATATCCGATGGTCGCACGATCGTCGTTCGGGTCTTCATCCCTTTCGTACGGCCGGGCGGAAGACTCCGTCCCCGGTAATACTCATACTCGGCCACATACTCCTCCTGGAACAGGACGGCAGCGTCGGACGCGAGCGGAGTGTGCACGCTCGTCAGCGTGTGCGCGTGCGGGAACTCCTTCCAGCCCACGTCGGCGACTCTCGGCTCGAAGTACCTCAGCGTATGATACATGGTCGCGCCGAGCGAGTCGTCCTTGACGCGCCAGCGACGCAGGCCGTGTCGCGACGTCGTGTCGTGCTCCGTCCAGGAGCAGTAGAGGTTCGCCCCGACGACCGATAGCGCCGGCACAGAATGCGTCGACGCTTCGACCTGCGAATCCGCAACATCGATGCTCACGCGACGCTGAGCGCGGGCTTCCGGAAGCATTCGGTAGCCGAAATCGTCGGGTGAGAGTTGAACGTCGGGGTGCTGAGACGTCGCCGGGAGAGCGGTGCCGACGAGAATGACGAGGATCGCGAGGATGCGCATTATGCGTCTCGGTGTGTTGCTCGCTCTCGCATGACTGCCGAGAGCCGAGTCAGTGCCGTAACACGGCCGGGCGGCCCCCGGTTAGCACGGCGCTTCGTCGCCGGGTCGCCACAACGAACAACGGGGCGCGGCGTCGCCGCGCCCCGTTGTTCGGTATCATGGTCCCCATCGCCCACGCCGCCCACGTCATCATCGGCGAAGTCGGGGATCTATCCTCCGCGGTAGCGGCACCGTCCGGCACGGCTACCGCCGAAGATAGATCCCCGCGGCGCTTCGCTTGCGAGGATGACGAGGACAGCGTCTCAAGGGGGAGGAGGGAGAAGAGGGAGAGGAAGGAGGAAACCCCCTACACCCCAACCCGCTCCCCGGCATCCATCATCGCTTCGAGCCAGCGCCATCTCGCATCGACGCCCGCCTGCACGCGCGCGATGTCGGCGTCGGTCATGTGGCGGAAGCGGCCTTGCGCGCGGATGTACTCGTCGACCGGAATCGGATCGGGCTCGCCGGTGAAGCGCCAGTGCAGCCCGTGCTCGACCTCGAGCAGCGGGAAGACCCGCGCACGCACCGCCAGTCGCGCCATTTCGATGCTCTGCTCGTCGGAGAACTTCCAGCCCGGAGGACACGGCGCCAGCACGTGCAGGAACCGCGTGCCCTTGATCGTGCTGAGCTTGCGGACCTTCTCCAGCAAGTCGACCGGGTACGCCACCGACGCCGTCGCGGCGTAGGGAATGCGGTGCGCCGCCATGATCGCGAGGATGTCCTTCTTCTGCGTCTGCTCCGGCGCCTCCGACGGCGTCGTCGTCGTCCAGGCTCCCCACGGCGTCGCCGAGGAGCGCTGGATGCCGGTGTTCATGTACGCCTCGTTGTCGTAGCAGACGTAGAGGATGTTCTCGTTGCGCTCGGCCGCGCCGCTGAGCGCCTGCAGGCCGATGTCGAACGTTCCGCCGTCGCCGGCCCAGACCATCACGTTCGTGTCGGCCTCGCCCCTGACGTCGAGCGCGGCGCGCACGCCGCTGGCCACTGCCGCTCCCGTCTCGAACGCGGTGTGGTACAGCGGAACACCCAGCGACGACTGCGGATACGGTCCGGCGATGATGCTCCAGCAGCAGGCCGGCAGCACGACGATCGTGTTGCGCCCCATCTCCTTGAGCACCAGTCGCATCGCCAGCGCGCCGCCGCAGCCGGGACAGGCAAGGTGGCCGGAGCTGACGAGCTCGAGATCGTTGACTCGGTCGTTGATGAAGATCTGACTCATTGCTTCACCCCCACCCACACGTCGGGACGCTCGGGCGTGCCGTCGGCGGCATTGACATGATCGATGATCGCGTCGATCGTCGCCGGCGTGACGTCACGTCCGCCGAGACCGAGCACGAGCCCGTGCACCGCCGGCCGCTCGCCGTCGGGCAGGTCGTAGAGCGCGCCACGCAGCTCCTCGGCGAAGATGCCGCCGGAGCCGGGGGAGAGGTTGCGATCGAGCACGGCCACGCGCTCGACCCCGCGCAGGGCATCCCGAAGGAGCTCGGCGGGGAACGGTCTGAACATTTTCACCTTCACCAGTCCGACCTTTTCCCCTCGTGCCCTCCGCGCGTCGATCGCGTACCGGGCGGTGGAGGTGATCGTTCCGGAGGTCACGAGCACCGTCGTCGCGTCGACGGCGTGGTACGACTCGACGGCGTGGTATCGGCGGCCGACGATCGATTCCCACTCGTGCTCGATCGCCTCGTACATCGGCAGCACGTCGCGCATCGACTGCTGCAGGTGGAAGCGCATCTCCATGTAGTCGTCGGGCTTGACGAGCGCGCCGAACGAGCGCGGGTCGTTGACGTCGAGCCGGTACGTCGGCTCGCGCTTCGGCAGGAACTCGTCGACCAGCTCCTGATCGGGGATGTCGACGGGCTCGGACGTGTGCGACAGGAAGAACGCGTCGAGCACGACCATCACCGGAACGTCGAGCGATTCCGCCAGGCGGAACGCCATGATCGTCGTGTCGAGCACCTCCTGGTTCGTCTCGCAGTACAACTGTACCCAGCCGGTGTCGCGCTGTGAGAGCGAGTCGCTCTGGTCGGTCCAGATGTTCCAGCCCGGACCGAGCGCGCGGTTGACGTTGGCCATGACGACCGGAAGCCGGCTGCCGCTGGCCCAGTGCAGCATCTCGTGCATCAGCGCCAGGCCCTGCGACGACGTCGCCGTGAACGTCCGCGCTCCGGTCGCCGAGGCGCCGATGACCGCGGCCATCGCCGAGTGCTCCGACTCGACCTTGATGAACCGCGCGCGCAGCCGTCCGCTCGAGCACATCTCGGAGAGCTCCTCGACGACCTGCGTCTGGGGCGTGATCGGGTAGGCGGAGATCACCTCCGCGCGCGCAAGCTGCACGCCCCACGAGACGGCGTGGTTGCCGATGATCACTTTTCTCATGATTCCTCCCTCGACATGCTGATGGCGCCTCGGGGGCACTCCTCGGCGCAGACGCCGCAGCCCTTGCAGTGCTCAAGCGAGATCGTGAAGCGCGAGCCGTCGTTGGAGCGATGGATCGCGATGTCGGCGCAGTAGATCATGCACAGCTCGCAGCCGTTGCAGACGCCGCAGTTGAAGCAGCGCGACGCTTCGGCCAGCGCTTCCTCCTCGGTCAGGCCGACATTCGCCTCGTCGAATCCGCGCGCGGCGACCGCGGGCGGAAGATGATGATCGTCGCGGCGATCGACGCCGGGGAAGTGGTTGACGTTGATCGCGTCGGGTCCGGCGATGACCTCCTGCGGAGCCGTGCGCATGATCGGATCGGTACCGCTGTAGCGCGCCATGCTCATGGTCGCGCGGCCGGCCGGACGCAGCGCGTCGGCGTTCGAGGTTAGGTCCTCGCCGCCGCGCCGTGTCCTGAAGTACCGGTCGATGCCGATCGCGCCGCGCTTGCCCGCGCCGAGCGCGGTCGCGACGGTGCGCGTGTCGCCGGCGACGTCGCCGCCGGCGAAGACGATCTTGAGCTTCGTCGAGCCCCACTCGTCGACGGGGATCGAGTCGTGGTTGGCGATCGTGCTCGGAAGCGAGTCGAGCTCCGGGTCCTCGCCGATCGCCGTGAGAATCGTGTCCGCCTCGAGCCGCAGCGCGGGCTCGCCGCTGGGCACCGGACGGCGGCGTCCGCTGGCGTCGGGCTCGCCGAGCGTCATCCGGGCGCAGACGATCGCGCGTGCGACGCCGTCGACGACCTCGATGCTCTCGGGCGCCGCGAGGTAGACGATCTCGACACCCTCGCCGATCGCGTCGTCGATCTCCTGCGCGATCGCGGGCATCTGCTCGCGCGTGCGCCGGTAGACGACCGTCGCGTGCGCGCCGAGCCGCAGCGCGGTGCGCGCGCAGTCGATCGCGGTGTTGCCGCCGCCGACGACCACGACGCGACTCCCGACGTCGACGGGCTCGCCGGCGTTGACACGCATCAGGAACTCGAGTCCCTGGTGCACGCCGCGCGCGTCGTCGCCCGGCACGCCGGTCTCGCGGCCGACGTGCGCGCCGGTGGCGACGAAGACCGCGGCGAAGCGCTCGGAGATCTCGTACCACTCGATGTCGCGTCCGACGCGGATGCCCGTGTGGATCATCACGCCGAGCGCCTCGAGGTGCTCGATCTGCCGATCGAGCACCTCGCGCGGCAGGCGGTAGGCGGGAATGCCCAGGCGCAGAAGACCGCCGGACTCCTGCGCCTGTTCGAAGATCTCGACCTGGTAGCCCAGTCGCACCAGGTGGTAGGCGGCGGCCAGGCCCGCAGGACCGGAGCCGATGATCGCGACGGATTCCTCCTGGAGGATCGGCGCGTTGTCCGGCAGCGGCGCGGCGAGGATCCGGTCGCCGAGCATGCGCTCGACCGCGTGCACGGCGACGGCGCCGTCGTAGGTCGCGCGGTTGCACGCGCTCTCGCACGGGTGGTCGCAGACGCGACCGGTGATCGCCGGCATCGGGTTCTCGGTCACCAGCAGCTCGCACGCGTCGTCGATGCGACCGTCGGCGAGCAGCGCCATGTAGCCCTCGATGTCGATGCCGATCGGGCAGCTGACGATGCACGGAGCCACCCGGTCGTGATACGCCGGCTGAATGTATTTCCACGAGCCGGTGCGGTTGGCCGCAGTGGTCGTGGAGCTGATGGCGAGCGGGGGGGAGTCGGGGCGTCCGCCGGTGACGAACGTCGGTTCAGACATGATGGGCCTCCGCATGATCGAATGCGAGCAGATGCGCGTGCGTCGCCGCCTCGCGCGCGGCGGCAATGTTCTTCTCGCGGTGCTGCGGCACCTCCTCGGCGATCGCGGCACAGACCGACTCGAGCGACACGAGGTGCGACGCCGCCGCGAACGCGCCGAGGATCGCCGTGTTGACGATCGGCTGCGTGCGCGAGCCGAGACCGTTGCGCATCGCGATGCCGCTGGCGTCGACGGTCGCGACGAGGAAGTGCTCGGCGAGTGCGGTGTAGTGCTCGGGAGGATGGTGCGAGTTGATGAGGATCAATCCCCCCGGCTTCAGGCCCGCGGCCACGTCGGTCGCGGTGATGAGCGTCGGATCGAGGACGATCAGATCGTCGGGCTCGCTGATCTCGCAGCGAAGCCGGATAGGCTCCTCGGCGATGCGTAGGAACGCAGTGACCGGAGCGCCCCGGCGCTCGACGCCGAACGCGGGGAAGGACTGGACCCAGCGGCCCTCCTTGAAGAGCGCCACCGCGAGCAGCTTCGATGCGATGACCGCACCCTGACCGCCGCGACCGTGGATTCGAAGCTCACGCATGATGCACCTGCCGGCGAGTTGCAGTGACGAGACTTATCTAAACATCGCACACGAACGACGCGCAAAGGTTGACAACCGTCATGCTTGCACACGCGCTCACAGGCGTGAACCCTTTTCGCGAACCGTGCATCTCAGCATCAGCCGGACCTTCTGCCCGCACCGCTTTCCCGGCGGCCGCGGGGTCCATGAACGAGTACGACGATGTCCCGGCGCCCCACGCTGGCCCTGGTGATCGCGATCGCAGGAATCGTGATCCC